>NZ_JASCPT010000215.1:0-4795 GCF_029959775.1 Pseudomonas sp. PS01270
GGCCGGGTTAACCTCGGGAAAAGCACCCCGTCCCCCAACCTCTCAACCTCCAACCTCACTCTCTCCCCACCCCGCTCAATCACCACCCCATCCCCCTCAACCCCCACCAACCTCACCCCAACCCCAACCTTCTCCCCCACCAAAAAACTCCTCGGCGCGCCATCATTCAAACTCAATATCGCCACCGTCCCACTTCCGCCCGCTATCACCCCACTCACCTTGATATCCACCGGCGCTGTCTCATTGGAAAACCACTGCAACGCCGGGCTATCGCTCCTCGCCGCCAGCACTTGCGGGGCGGCTGCGGGTGTGTGGGATTCCGCCGAGGTCAGCAGCAGCGACGACCATGTCGCGACGCCCACCAGCGCGGTGAGCAGGGCCAGGGCCTGGACGGTTTGCGCTGGGGTAATCCGTGTGGTGAATTTCATGGGTTGTCGCTCCTTGTTGTCCCTGTTGCCAGCCTACGCGGCAATTCTCTCCGTTTTATTTCACATGCCTTACATGTTCGCCGGGCACGATGGGGTGGGACGCCAAGGAGCGCGTGGGTGATGAGCAGGCAGCAGGGTTTTACGTTGATCGAGTTGATGGTGGTGCTGGTGATCATCGGGATTGCCAGTGCGGCGATCAGTTTGAGTATCAGGCCCGATCCGTTGCAGTTGTTGCGCAAGGATGCCGAGCGGGTTGCGCAGTTGTTGCAGGTGGCGCAAGCCGAGGCTCGCGCGGATGGGCGGCCGATTGTGTGGGTGACGGATGCCAAGGGGTTTCGCTTTGGGCGGCGGGGGGATGATGGCGTGGGGTTTGAGTCGTTCAAGGAGGATGCGCAGTTGCGCCCGCGTGCGTGGCAGAGCCCGAAGGTGGAGGTGCGTGTGGAGCCCCGGCAGACGGTGGTGCTGAATGCCGAGTGGATCAATCCGCCGTTGCGGCTGATTTTGTCTGATGGGGCCAATCGGCTGAGTGTGCTGCGCGATGGCAGTGGGCGGATCAGTATTCAATGAAGACTCAGCAAGGGTTCACTCTGATTGAGGTGATGGTCGCGATTTTGCTGATGGCGGTGGTGAGTCTGATCGCCTGGCGGGGGCTGGACAGTGTGACGCGGGCGGACAGTCATTTGCAGGCGAGCAGTGAGCAGAGCGATGGGTTGTTGCGGGTGTTGAATCAGTTGCAGCGGGATGTGGACATGCGCGCGGGGGTGGAGTTGAGCGAGCCGCGCAAGGTCGGGGCTGAGGATGAGGCGCCGACTGCGCCGCCAGCGGTGACGGTGCGCAGTAGCGACGGCAAGGGGTTTCGGCTGGACATTATTCGTAGCGCGGCGGATCAGCCGGGAGCGTTGCAGCGGGTTCGGTGGTGGGTCAAGGGGGGTACGTTGTATCGGGCGGTGGCTGAAGCGCGCAGTCGCTATCCGTTGCCCGGGCCTGGGAATGGGGTTGCAGTGTTGAGTGAGGTGAGTGATGTGCAGGTGCGGGTTTGGGAGGTGGATAAGGGATGGCGGCAGTTGAGCGGGAATCGGCGGGAGGATCCGTTGGGGTTGGAGATTCGTTTGAGTCGGCAGACGGCGCAGGGGGTTGAGCGGTATCGGCAGGTGATTGGGTTGTTGCAATAGCCGGGATCACCGCGGTTTTTTTGTAGGAGTGAGCCTGCTCGTGATTGCGGTGGGTCAGTCAATATTGTTGTTGCTGGTAGACCGCTTTCGCGAGCAGGCTCGCTCCCACAATTGGGTTGGGGGCAGACAGCTTTAGGTTGGTTGGCTGTTAGGCCGTCATCGCTGGCAAGCCAGCTCCCACAGGGATCGAGTGCGACCGGAAGATATTGGTCGGCTGGGAGACCGCTTTCGCGAGCAAGCTCGCTCCCACAATTGAATTAGGGGCAGTCAGCTTTAGCTTGGTTGGCTGTTAGACCGTCATCGCTGGCAAGCCAGCTTCCACAGAAAGCAAAAGCAAGATCAAAAGATCGCTGCCTTCGGCAGCTCCTACAGTTGGATCGCGCTGGGCTTTGGTTAGCTGAGGACGACTACGCCGCCGGGGAGTTCGGTGCATTTGACGCCGTAGGCATCGCGGATCAGCAGGGCGACGCCGGCGAGTTGGTCGAGGTTGAAGCGGGCCTGGACGCGGCGTTGGCCGAGTTCGCGGTTGAGCAGCAGGAGCATGCCGGGGCGGTAGCGGTTGATTTCGTCGATCATCTGGCTGAGGGTCGCGCCGTTGAACACCAGCACTTGTTGGCGCCAGTTCATCACGGCGGCGGTGTCGACGGTTTGCACGTTGCCGATTTGCCGTGCGTCGTAGGTGACTTGCTGGCCCGCTTCGAGACGCAGGTTGCGGCCTTCGATGGCGACGTCGACCGTGCCGTCGAGGCAGGTCACGCAGACTTGCTGGTCGGTGTTGCGCAGGTTGAAGCGGGCCTGACTGGCGCGCAACCACCCTGCCCCGGCCTGCATCGCCAGTGGCAGGCGTGCGGTTTGCACTTCGACTTCGCCGCTGACCAGTTCAAAGCCCTGCACGCCGTTTTCGACGCTGCGTTGGTTGATGCGGGTTTGAGTATTTAGCTCGAGGCTGACGCCTTGTGCCGGTTCGACCCGCCGTTGCTGGCCGACTTCGGTGATGTAGTCGGCGCCCAGTCCTTCGAAGCCACCGGGAATCGTGCCGCGCACCAGCAGGAACGCGGCGGATGCGGCAATCGCGCCGCCGAGAAATGCCCGTCGACCGAAGCTGCGTCGGCCCTGCACGGCTTCGGCGGCCGGTTGCAGGTGATGCCATAGCCGCTTGGCTTCTTCGAACGCCCGGGCATGTTCGCCGCTCTGCGCGCACCATTCGCGCAGGGCGCGGGCGTCGGCGACGGTGGCACGGCCCGAGGTCAGCAGGATCAGCCAGTCGTGGGCTTCGCTGTGCAGAGACTCGGTGGCCGAAGGCTCGGCGGGTTTCAGTCGAAAGATGTTCAAACGCGCAAATTCTCAACGGATTAATCGGGTCACTATTCGCTAGACGGTTTTCCGGCCCCGCGACCGAACCGCTGAAACACTTTTCTTTCCAGTTTCGCTGCGCAGAAGCCCAACGCGGCTTTGATTTCCTTTTCAACCATGCGCGTGGAAATGCCGAAACGCTGGGAGATTTCCAGGTGTGGCGCCTCTTCCAGCCGCGCGGCGATGAAGATCCGCCGACGTCGTGCCGGCAGTTCGTACAAGGCGCTGAGCAGGGCCTGCATCTCCTTTTGCCCGCCAACCACCCGCGCCGGGTCGAGGGCTTCGTCGCCCAGTTGCAGCAGTTCCTCGACTTCGGTGCCGGTGAGCAGGCGCGCATCGGCCTGACGGCGGTCGGCGGCGATGTTGAGTGCCATGCGATACAGATAGGCGTTGGGCTTGAGCAGGTTCGGCGGGGTCTCCATGCGATCGACCCGCAGCCAGGTTTCGTGCAGCACGTCGTTGGCCAGGTCCTCGGAACCGAGGCGGCGGCGCAGGCGCACGCGAAAATCCTCGTAGGAGCTGAGGAACAACTGGCCCATCACGCTTTGTCCGGCGTCTTTCATCCCCCGGAAACTCCTTCCCATCTCGTGCATTCCATGCGTTTCCCTGACGACTCCGGTAACAACAGCAACGTGACCGGCTGGCGCAAGGCGCTGGGCGTCGGCCGATCGATTGTGAGGTTGCGAAAACTTTCCACCAGCGCGTTATCGCGCCGTACATCGCCGGTCGAAGTGACCAACCGGTTGTGCTGCACCACGCCGTCGCGCCCGACCCACACCTGCAACACCGCGCGATAACTGCCCGGCCGGGTCAGCGGCGAACGGCACAGCTTGCGCTCGATCGCCGCTTGCACCGCCGTCGCGTAACTGCGGTTGACCGCGACAGCAGCCGGCGTGGGTTTGTCCGTCGGCACTGGCAGGTCTTCCACCTGCGCCGCTTGCAAGGTGAACGCGTCGGCGCGGGCGTAACGCGCCATCAACCCGGTGCCGCCGAGCAGATGGCGCAAGGCATCGGCGGCGGTGAATTCGCCATCCACGGCGAGGGAGCGACGGCCCCGGCTCAACTGGCTATCGACCAGCACGGCAACGCCCGTGGCGCGGCTGTATTGATCCAACGCCCGGGCCAGCTCCTGCGCCGGGATGTGCAAGGTCATGCGCATGTCCGCCGCTGCCGGATCAGCATTGGCCGCGCAGGTCAGCAGACCGAGCAGCCAGCCCAGACCCGCGCGGCGCACAAGCGTCGCCGAGCGCTGAAGACTGATCCGCGAACTGCCTCGCTGCACGACTGGCGCACCCCTGAAAATCGCTATCCTGCGGGGCATTTATGACTCTGGTATGACGGGCAGTGCAAAAAAACCATCACGGGTTTTGCCCCGCGCTTGCACTAGACTCAAACTCCAGAGCGGCCCATTCGGGCGGGCCAGGAGGCGGACATGAAAACGCGGTGGATGTGGGTCTTGCTGATGACGGTGGGTGCAGCGCAGGCGGAGGAGCCGCTGGGTTGTGTCGAGGTCACGGTCGGCGGTTACAAGGCGCCGAATTACGATTGCCTGAGCCAGCAGATGGGCAACAACCCTGACGGCGCGGCGGCGGCGCAGAAGAACATGGAAGCGTTGAATGTGCCGGTGCACAAGCGCGCGCCCAATCAGGTCGGACTGGCGACACCGGCGGCGACCAGTACGCGGATGGGCAACACGTTTGGTACATCAGTAAAACCGCAGCGGCCGCCGCAGTGAAGGACTGATCGTTCCCACGCTCCTGCGTGGGAATGCAGCCCGGGACGCTCTGCGTCCCATTGGAACGCGGAGCGGCCCTTGAGGCATTCCCACGCGGAGCGGGGGAA
>NZ_JASCPT010000216.1:0-4762 GCF_029959775.1 Pseudomonas sp. PS01270
CGGTCGAACAGTCAATGGGTATTGACTGTTCTGACGTCTTCGCGAGCAAGCTCGCTCCCACAGGGTTTGAAGGTGTTTTCAGAATCCGCTTACAGCACCGAAGCGGTCTGCGGCAGTTTCGGCTGTTTGTACAGATCCAGCAGCACCTGATCGAGCACCGACGAGGCGCCGAACGGGGCTTTGTCGTTGAGGATCGCCACTACCGCCCAGGTATTGCCGTTCACGTCACGGCTGAAACCGGCGATCGCGCGCACGGTGTTCAGGGTACCGGTCTTGACGTGGGCTTCACCGCGCATCGCTGTGGTTTTCAGGCGTTTGCGCATGGTGCCGTCGGTGCCGGCAATCGGCAGCGAGCTGATGTACTCGGCGGCGTACGGACTGTGCCAGGCGGCTTGCAGCATGTTGGCCATCTCACGCGCGCTGACCCGCTCGGCCCGCGACAGACCGGAGCCATTCTCCATCACCAGATGCGGCGCGGTGATGCCTTTCTTCGCCAGCCACTGACGTACCACGCGCTGCGCTGCCCGGGCGTCGTCACCGTCGGCATCGTTGCGGAAACGCTGGCCAAGGCTGAGGAACAGCTGCTGGGCCATGGTGTTGTTACTGTATTTGTTGATGTCGCGGATGATCTCGGCCAGATCCGGCGAGTACGCACGGGCAAGCAGTTTGGCGCTGCTCGGCGTTGGCGCCAGACGATCCTTGCCTTGAATGCTGCCACCCAGCTCCTTCCAGATCGCCCTTACGGCGCCGGCGGTGTAGGTCGCATGGTCGAGCAGCGACAGGTAAGTCTGCGAGCTGCAGCCTTCGCCCAACTGGCCGCCGACGGTTACGGTCACGCTGCCATCGGCCTGCGGCACCGGGTTATAGCGCACGCCGCCGGTGCATTGCTTGGACGGCAGCGCCTTGACGGTGTTTTCGATGCGGATGCTGGCAATCGGCGGCTCAACCGAAATCAGTACGCGGCCACCGTCATTGCGCGCAACAAAGCGCAGGGCCTTGAGGTTGACCAGCAGCGAGTCGGGCTTGACCAGGAACGGCTTGTTGTCGTCGTTGCCGTCATCGTTGAATTCCGGCAATTGCGGCTGCACGAAGAAGTTGCGGTCGAGGATCAGATCGCCGGTGATCTGGGTCACGCCGTTGGCGCGCAGGTCACGCATCAGCAGCCAGAGTTTTTCCATGTTCAGCTTCGGGTCACCGCCACCCTTGAGGTAGAGGTTGCCGTTGAGAATGCCGCCGCTCAGGTCGCCATCGGTGTAGAACTCGGTTTTCCACTGATGGTTGGGGCCGAGCATTTCCAGCGCCGCGTAGGTGGTGACCAGTTTCATCGTCGAGGCCGGATTGACCGAGACGTCGGCGTTGAACACGGTCGGCGTGCCCGGACCGTCGAGCGGCACCATCACCAGCGACAGCGCACTGGGCTGCAACTTGCTGGCCTTGAGGGCTTTTTCGACGTTCGGGGTGAGGGAAGTGTTGATAGTGGCAGCGGAGACAGGCAGGGCCAGAGGCAGAAGAAGGCCGGCGAGAAACAGTGGACGCAACGATTTGATCATATGCAATAAAACCCTGCAAAAGAGGGGAAAAAAGACGAGGACATGGATGAAAAGGCCCTCAGTGGTCATGAAAGTGTCGGCATTATGCCCCAAGCTGTAACAGCTTGTGCCGTGTCGCGACCGGCCAATCGCTTATTTTTTTACAGGCGGTCGGCCGCAGCGACCAGAGAGTCGGGCAATCGCCGGCTTAAACTGGTAAAGTGCCGGCCGTTATTACTTAAGAGGATTGTTCCAATGGCGACTAACCGTTCCCAGCGTCTGCGCAAAAAACTGTGCGTTGATGAATTTCAAGAGCTGGGTTTCGAACTGAACCTGGACTTCAAAGAAGACTTGTCCGAAGAAGCCATTGACGCTTTCCTCGAAGCATTCATCAAAGAAGCCATGGAAGCCAACGGTCTGGGTTATGTTGGCGGCGACGACTTCGGTCTGGTGTGCCTGCAGAAGCGTGGCTCGGTCAACGAAGAGCAGCGCGCTGCCGTTGAAGCCTGGCTGAAAGACCGCTCCGAGCTGACCAAGTACGAAGTCAGCCCGCTGCTGGACGTGTGGTATCCGGAAAAGCCGATCAACGCGGCCAAGTGATACTGAAAAAACGGCGACCTGAGGGTCGCCGTTTTTTTTTCGCCTGGTGTTTAGGTGATACGGCTTGGATTTGATGGTGGACTCGCCCCTCACCCCAGCCCTCTCCCGAGGGAGAGGGAGCCGATCTGTGGGCTTTTCGGGATGTGAGTTCGACTTGGTATACCTTGTCGGCGTATATCTTCCGAGCACCTTGGTCAGTCCCCTCTCCCTTTGGGAGAGGGTTAGGGTGAGGGGCTTTTGATCTTAAGCTCTGCGCCAATTCAAAATCACCAGCGTCAAAACCCCCGCCACAATCCCCCAAAACGCCGAACCAATGGAAAACAGTGTCAGCCCCGACGCCGTGACCATAAAGGTGATCAACGCCGCTTCCCGTTCCTTCACCTCGCTCATGGCAATGCTCAAGCCATTGATGATCGAGCCGAACAACGCCAGCGCGGCAATCGACAGCACCAGTTCTTTCGGCAACGCCGCAAACAATGCCGCCAACGTCGCGCCGAACACCCCGGCAATGCCGTAGAACACCCCGCACCACACCGCTGCGGTGTAGCGCTTGTTGCGATCTTCATGGGCATGCGGGCCGGTGCAGATCGCCGCGCTGATCGCCGCGAGGTTGATGCCGTGGGAGCCGAACGGCGCCAGTAGCAGCGAGGCGATGCCGGTGGTGGTGATCAGTGGCGAGGCCGGGACGTTATAGCCATCGGCACGCAGCACGGCGATGCCGGGCATGTTCTGCGAGGTCATCGCCACCACGAACAGCGGAATGCCGATGCTGATGGTTGCGGCCAGGGAGAAGTGCGGGGTGGTCCACACCGGGGTGGCTACTTCCAGGTGAAAGCCGCTGAAATCCAGCAGCCCCATGAAGCCCGACAGCGCAGTGCCGATCAGCAGCGCCGCGAGCACGGCATAGCGTGGCGACAGGCGCTTGACCAGCAGATAAGTGAAGAACATCCCCAGCACCAGACCGGTACGGTGTTGCGCGGCGACGAAGATTTCGCTGCCGATCTTGAACAGAATCCCTGCCAGCAAGGCCGCCGCCAAAGAGGCCGGGATCTTTTTTACCAGCCGTTCGAAGCTGCCGGTCAGGCCGCAGATCGTCACCAGCACCGCGCACGTGATGTAGGCGCCGATCGCCTCGCCGTAACTGACGCCGCCCAGACTGGTGATCAGCAACGCCGCGCCGGGGGTCGACCAGGCGATGGTGATCGGCGTGCGATAGCGCAGCGACAGGCCGATCGAACACACAGCCATGCCGATCGAAATCGCCCAGATCCACGAGGAAATCTGCCCGCTGCTCAGGCCGGCCGCTTGCCCGGCCTGGAACATCAGCACCAGCGAACTGGTGTAACCGGTCATCATCGCGATGAAACCGGCGACGATGGCGGAAGGCGAAGTGTCGGCCAGAGGGCGCAGGCGGGCGTGGGTGACGTCGGTCATGACGGCGGTGTTCCTTATACCAATGGAGATGTCCGCCACAACACATCCCCCTGTAGGAGCTGCCGAAGGCTGCGATCTTTTGACTTTGATTTTAAGAAGCAAGATCAAGAGATCGCAGCCTTCGGCAGCTCCTACATAAGGGGATTGTGCGTAGAAGGCGGATTCTGCGATCAAGCCTAAACTCAAACGTAACCCAGCGTTGCAATACAGCCGCAGGCGCAAACAGCCGTACAGTCGTGTTGCCACCATTCATTGTGTACAATCGCGCTGTTTTTTACGCGATACTTGCCAGCGACCTACTGTGCCGTATTACAGTCACGGTCTATTCGCCGCAGTTTTCCCGACTCGAGTGCCCATGAACGAACAGTTGCAACCCCTCAAGAAACAACCGCGAGCAGGCAAAGCCGGTCGCAGCGGAACCCAGGACGATATTGTCTACGCGCATATCTTCGAGGCCATCCTCGAGCAGCGTCTGGCGCCCGGTACCAAGTTGAGCGAAGAAGCGCTGGGGGAAATCTTCGGGGTCAGCCGCACCATCATTCGCCGCGCGCTGTCGCGTCTGGCCCATGAAGGCGTGGTGCTGTTGCGGCCCAATCGTGGTGCCGTGGTCGCCAGCCCGAGCGTTGAAGAGGCGCGTCAGGTGTTTCTCGCCCGGCGTCTGGTCGAGCGGGCGATCACTGAACTGGCGGTGCAACATGCCACGGCCGAGCAGATCGCCGAACTGCGGCAGATGGTCAACGACGAGCGCGACAGCTTCTCCCGTGGCGATCGTGGTGCCGGTATTCGTCTGTCGGGTGAATTCCACCTGAAGCTGGCGGAAGCGGCAATGAACGCACCGTTGATCAGCTTTCAGCGCAGCCTGGTGTCGCAGACCTCGCTGATCATCGCCCAGTACGAAAGCGGCAACCGCTCGCATTGCTCGTACGACGAACACACGCAGCTGATCGATGCCATTGAAAAGCGCGACGGCGAACTGGCGGTGAACCTGATGATGCATCACATGGATCACATCGACAGCAAGCTCAACCTCGACGAGGAAGGCGCGTCGGATGATCTGCATGCGGTGTTCTCGCATTTGTTGCAGACCAAGAAGCCGGGGCGTCCAGCGGCCAAGCTCTAAATGACACCGAGTCGTCCCCTTCGCGAGCAAGCTCGCTCCCACATTTGAAATGCATTCCCATGTGGGAGCGAGCTTGCTC
>NZ_JASCPT010000217.1:0-4664 GCF_029959775.1 Pseudomonas sp. PS01270
TTCCAAGGCAAATAGATGAGGTGCCTAAGCTGACGCTTTCGCGAGCAGGCTCGCTCCCACAGGATCTGCACCGTCCAATGTGGGAGCGAGCCTGCTCGCGAAGCTTTTACAGCTGATAGTTCTTCAAATCCCGCGCAATCACCATCCGCTGTATCTCGCTCGACCCTTCATAGATCTGAGTAATCCGCGCGTCGCGGTAGTACTTCTCGACCGGGTAATCCTCCAGATAGCCATAGCCGCCATGGATCTGGATCGCCGACGAACAGACCTTCTCGGCCATTTCCGACGCGAACAGCTTGGCCTGCGAAGCCTCGGACAAGCATGGTTTGCCCGCCGTCCTCAGCCGCGCTGCATGCAGGATCAGCAACCGCGCGGCGTTGATCTGCATGTGCATGTCAGCCAGCAGATTGGCGATGCTCTGGTGCTCGATGATCGGCTTGTCGAATTGCACCCGGTCTTTCGAGTAGGCCAACGCCGCTTCAAACGCCGCCCGGGCGATGCCCAACGCTTGCGCCGCGATACCAATGCGTCCGCCTTCAAGGTTGGACAGGGCAATCGCCAGACCTTTGCCGCGCTCGCCGAGCAGATTGGCCTCGGGGATGCTGCAGTTGTTCAATGTCACCGCGCAGGTGTCGGAGGCGCGGATGCCCATTTTGTGTTCGGTGCGATCGACGATGAAACCCGGTGTGTCGGTCGGCACCAGAAACGCCGAAAGGCCTTTCTTGCCAAGATCCGGGTCGGTCACCGCGAAGACGATCGCCAGTTTTGCCCGCTTTCCATTGCTGACGAATTGCTTGGCGCCGTTGATCACCCATTGGCCGTCGCGCAGTTCGGCGCGGGTGCGCAGGTTGTGCGCTTCGGAGCCGGCCTGGGGCTCGGTCAGGCAGAAGCAACCAATGGTCTGCCCACTGGCCAGATCAGCCAGCCAGGTTTGTTTCTGTTCGTCGCTGCCGTAGTTGAGCACCGGGCCGCAGCCGACCGAGTTGTGGATGCTCATGAACGCGCCGGTTGCGCCGTCACCGGCAGAGATTTCCTCAACCGCCAGCGCATAGGCGACGTAATCGACGTAAGTGCCGCCCCATTCTTCCGGCACAACCATGCCGAGCAAGCCCAGTTCACCCATCTTCGCCACCAGCGCGTCGTCGATCCAGCCGGCCTTTTCCCAGGCCTGGGCGTGGGGCGCGATTTCGCCACGGGCAAAATCCCGGGCCATGTCGCGGATCATCACTTGTTCTTCAGTCAGTTCGAGATCGTGCATGACTCAGCTCCCGCTCTCATCAAAACCATGGAAGAAGCTCGCAACCTGCGCAGCGTCCAGCTCAGCGACGGTTGGCGGGTTCCAGCGCGGTGACTTGTCCTTGTCGATCAGCAGGGCGCGCACGCCTTCGATCAGGTCGCCACGGACAAACCACTGGCGGTCCAGATGCAGCTCCAGAGCAAAGCAATTCTCCAGACTCAAATGTCTGCCGCGACGGAGCATTTCCAGGGTCACGGCCATGGCCAGCGGCGAGCGGGTTTCCAGCAGATCCGCCGTGGTGACCGCCCATTCATGGCTGTCGGCGACAGTGACGGCGCGCAGTTGCTCGATCATGCTCGGCACGTCGGGCAGGGCGAAGAAGTGGTCGATGGCCGGGCGCAACGCTTGGAGGGGCGCATCGGGCAGGGTTTGCACGGCGTGCTTGGCCAGCAGGTTCTGCAGCGACTTCAGCGGCGTGTCCTGCCACTCCATCTGATCGAGTTTTTCGTCGAGCAGGGCCAGTTTGCTGCTGTCCAGATACCAGTCGGCGAGGCCGCAGTACAGCGCATCGGCAGCGCGAATCTGCACGCCGCTGACGCCCAGATAAATCCCCAGTTCACCGGGAATGCGTGGCAGGAAATAACTGCCGCCGACGTCGGGGAAATAACCGATGGCCACTTCCGGCATCGCCAGTCGGCTCTTCTCGGTGACCACGCGCAGATCGGCGCCTTGTACCAGGCCCATGCCACCGCCGAGGACGAAACCGTCCATCAGGGCCAGCACCGGTTTGCGGTAGTGATGAATCGTCAGGTCGAGGGCGTATTCCTCGACGAAGAAATCTTCGTGCAGCGTGTCGCCGCTCTTGTAGCTGTCGTACAGCGAACGAATATCGCCGCCGGCGCAGAATGCCTTTTCGCCGGCACCGCGCAATACCACGGCGTGCACATCGGCGTCAGACGCCCAGGCATCGAGCTGCTGTTGCAGCAGACGCACCATGTCCAGGGTGATTGCATTGAGGCCCGCAGGGCGGTTGAGGGTCAGGTGGCCGATATGGTTGCGCACCTCGGCCAGCACGTCGTTTGGTAAGGCATCCATGGACGGGGTCCGCCGGGATGAAGCCTGAGCTGTCATCTGTAACTCCCTGCTTTTTATTGTCTTTATTCGAAAAGCCCGCGCGCGGGCGTTAGCGGATCGTAACAGTGCAAATTTGTCGTGTACAACGGGGATATGTGCAGGGGGAATCTGCGTTTTTACATGCCTCGAAATTGCGTGGCTATCGAAAGGTTTCGCTGATGCTGCGGCGCTTGGCGTGCAATTCGCTGGCGTGGATCAGACGTTCGAGGTCTTCGGGGGTGACGTCGATGAAGGCTTCCATGTCGGCCAGCGCCAGTTTCAGGTCTTCGACGGTAATTGCCTGGCGGTCGACCGGGACCACTGGCGGTGCCGGGTCAGCAGCGCGCTTCGGATAGCGGATGCGGGTCAGGTTGTTATAGGCCAGCGCGCTGACCAGCATGCACAGGGCGCCGAGCATCACCGGCTCCATGGCTTTCCAGTCCATGGCGATGGTCGCAGGGTCGGCCAGCACCAGCGTCAACGCCAGGGCGCCGGCCGGGGGATGCAGGCAACGCAGCCAGCACATCAGAATCACCGCCATGCCGGCAGCAAGGCAGGCGCTGCCAAGCGTGCGGCCAAGCACATGGGCGACCAGCAAGGCGACCACGCCAGCACACAGGTAGCCGCCGAGAATCGACCATGGCTGGGCGAGGGCGCCCGAGGACACGGCGAACAGCAGCACCGCCGAAGCGCCGAGCGGGCCGACCAGGTGAAAGGCAACGTCATGGCCGAACACCTGCGCGCACATCCACACACTGAACAGCGTGCCCAAGGCCATGCCGATCGCGGCACGGCTCCATTCAGTGGGGCGGGTGTTGATGGCAGCGGGCAACCAGCGAGCAAGCATGTAGAACTGATCCTTTACAAAATCCGGGGCAAAAAAAAGGACTTGTCCGGCATATCCGGAAAGCCCTCGAAGCGTTCCAACATTGGGGGAGGAACGCGCGTAGTTTGCCGATCAAACTCGATGCTGACAAATTCATATAAATGCAGTTTTAGTGCACTATTTTTGCATTGAACGGGTGCGCCGCGCGCTGACGAAGCATAGATAACCGCCCAGCGCCGCCAAGCCGCTCAGGGCGTAGAACATGCTCGGCGCCGGCGTGTGCATCAGCAGAAACCCGCACAGCACCGGGCTCGCCCCGCCGCCGAGTGCCGCCAGGTTCTGCGCGCCGTAGTAGCTGCCGCGCAGTGTCTCCGGGGCGAGGGTGTCGACGAAGAGGAAATCAGCGGGGTAGATGATCATCTCGCCCAAAGTGAAGATGAACATCGCCACGCACCAGCCGAGCAGGCTGTCCGCCACACTGAAGCCAATCAACCCGACGATGAACAGCGCAGTGCCGCCAGCAATCCAGTGACGCAGGTGTTCGCGGCTGAGCCAGCGACCGACCTGGTATTGCAGGAGGATCACCGTGATTGCGTTGCAGGCGAGCAGGGCGGCCATGGTGTCCAGGGTCTGTTGCTGGGTGTGGGTGACCAGCAGGTATTGCGACAGGTACAGCGTAAAGCGCCCGTGCACCAATGTGCTGAGCAGGCAACCGAGGGTGAACAGCACCATGGTGCGGTCGTTTTTCAGGATCATCAGCGTGTTGAGGAAACTTTGCGGCGCGCTGCCGGAAGTTATCGGACTGGCATCCCTGGTCGCGCCGAGCAGCAGAAAAATACTGCCAATGGCGATCGCGCCGGCAACGATGAACGGCGCGGACGGCTGCACCCCGGCAATCACCACGCCAATCATCGGGCCGACGGCGTAGCCGATATTGGTCAGCGTGTAATTGAGGGAAAACGCCTTGACCCGCTGGCCCACCGGCAGGTTTTCACTGAGGATCGCCTTGGAGCCGATCAGGAACAGCGCCGACGCGGTTTCGCTGATGATCAGCACCAGGGTGACCAGATAGAGATTCTGCGCGAAGGTCAGCAGGATCAGGCCGATACCGCTGGAGAGCATGGCGACAATCAGCAACTGGCGCTTGTCCAGCTTGTCGATGATGTAGCCGCCGTACAGCGACAGCAGCGTGGCGCTGAACACGGCGATGCCCAGCAGCAAGCCGACATCCTGCGGATCGAGCCCGAGCTTGTTGCTGAGGAACAGCGTCAGCAACGGACTGACCAGGGCGCGGCTGATGACCACGGTCAGCGAGCTGATCATCAACCGGCGAATGAACGGCGAATACATGGCCACGGAGGGGGAATGTCCTTATTCGGGAAGCCTGGGGCGAAAAAGCTGACACACCATCGCCCCTTTGTAGGAGTGAGCCTGCTCGCGATTGCGGTGGATCAGTCTCTGAATGTGTCGAATGGTACACCGCTATCG
>NZ_JASCPT010000218.1:0-4606 GCF_029959775.1 Pseudomonas sp. PS01270
ACCTCTTGATTCAACCCAATACCCTGTGGGAGCGAGCCTGCTCGCGAATGCGGTGGTTCAGCCACCACATGCTTCGACTGACACTACGCCTTCGCGAGCAGGCTCGCTCCCACAGGGAATCGGCGGTGGTTTGAGGGATTGGGCACAGGCACAAAAAAGCCCCCGCCAACCACAAGGCTGACAGGGGCTTTTCAGTTGAGGCCAGGCTTACATCTCCACCTGCGTCCCCAACTCAATCACTCGGTTCAGCGGCAGATTAAAGAACCGCAAATTGCCATTGGCATTCTTCAACATGAACGCAAACAGCGCCTCACGCCAACGCGCCATCCCCTCGAGTTTCGAAGCAATCACCGTTTCACGGCTGAGGAAGTAGGTCGTGCGCATCGGGCTGAAATCCAGATCATCCAGATGACACAGCTTCAGCGCTTGCGGCACGTCGGGCTCGTCGGTGAAACCGAAATGCAGGATCACCCGGAAGAAACCCTCACCGTGCGCTTCGACTTCGAAGCGCCGCGATGGCGGTACTCGCGGGATGTCTTCGTAAACCACCGTCAGCAACACCACTTGCTCATGCAGCACCTGGTTGTGCAGCAGGTTGTGCAATAAGGCATGGGGCACGGCGTCGGAGCGGGCGGTGAGGAACACGGCGGTGCCCTGTACGCGATGCGGCGGTTGCACGCGGATGCTGCTGATGAAGATCGGCAGCGGCAGCGCGCCTTCGTCGAGGCGTTCGACCAGCAGCTGTTTGCCGCGCTTCCAGGTGGTCATCAGCACGAACAGGGCGATACCGGCGATCACCGGAAAGGCGCCGCCCTGCACAATCTTCGGCACGTTGGCGGCGAAGTACAGGCCGTCCACCAGCAGGAAGCCGAGCAGCACCGGAACCGCGAGAATCGGTGGCCATTTCCACAGCAGCAGCATGACCGCCGACACCAGAATGGTGGTCATCAGCATAGTGCCGGTCACTGCGACGCCGTAGGCCGAGGCCAGTGCACCGGAGGATTCGAAGCCCAGCACCAACAGGACCACACCGACCATCAGCGCCCAGTTCACCGCGCCGATGTAGATCTGGCCTTGTTCGTCGCTAGAGGTGTGCTGGATGTACATGCGCGGGATGTAACCGAGCTGGATCGCCTGACGGGTCAGGGAGAACGCGCCGGAAATCACCGCTTGCGAGGCAATCACCGTGGCCAGGGTCGACAGGCCGACCAGCGGAATCAGCGCCCAGCTCGGTGCCAGCAGGTAGAACGGATTGCGCGCGGCGTCAGGGTTTTCCAGCAGCAATGCGCCCTGGCCGAAGTAGTTGAGCACCAGCGCCGGCAGCACCAGCAGGAACCAGGCGCGAGCGATTGGCTTGCGGCCGAAGTGGCCCATGTCGGCGTACAGCGCTTCCGCGCCGGTCAGCGCCAGCACTACCGCGCCGAGAATTGCGACGCCCATGCCTGTGTGCACGACGAAAAAATTCACCGCCCACATAGGGTTCAGTGCGTGCAGCACTTCCGGGGTGTGGCTGATGCCGTACACACCGAGCGCGCCGAGGACGAGGAACCAGGTGACCATGATCGGCCCGAACAGAATGCCGATCCGCGCGGTGCCGTGGCGCTGGATCAGAAACAGCGCGACCAGCACCACCAGCGACAGCGGCACCACCCAGTGATCGATGCCTTCAAACGCCAGGCCGAGGCCTTCGATCGCCGACAGCACCGAAATGGCCGGGGTGATCATGCTGTCGCCGTAGAACAGCGCCGCACCAATCAGCCCGCACACCACCAACAGCGTGCGCAGGCGCTTGCGCCCCGCCGCTGCCCGCCGTGCCAGTGCCGTCAGGGCCATGATGCCGCCCTCGCCCTGGTTGTCGGCGCGCAGGACGAACATCATGTACTTGATCGAGACCACCCAGATCAGCGACCAGAAGATCAACGACAGAATGCCCAGCACGCCGTCGTGATTGACCGGCACACCATAACCGCCGGAAAACACTTCCTTGAGGGTGTACAACGGGCTTGTGCCGATGTCGCCATAAACTACCCCGACTGCCGCGACCAGCATGCTCAGCGGTCTGCTTGCCGAACCCTCGGCGCCCGCCGCATGACTACTTGCCTGACCCATCCAACACTCCTGATCTCGATACCGGCTTCTTTGAAGGAAGCACTATGCTTTGAGTTGCAGCATGCGCTGTTTTACCTGTTGTTACAGACCAATGATTGACTGCAAGAAATCGGTAAAGCTCAACGGCGCGAAGCATAGCGCAGCACTCGTCGTATTTCCCCGTATAAAGCTGGTCAAGTGCGTTGCCCGCCGCTAGAATTGCGCACTTTTTGATCAGAGGCGCGCCCTAAGCGCCCATCCGTCGGCTTGCGCACCAAGCAAGCGACGTCACAAAACACCGAGGTTAGACATGTCCACCACTCCTGCGCCGGCCAATCCAAAGGTTGGCTTTGTATCTCTGGGTTGCCCGAAAGCACTGGTCGACTCCGAGCGCATCCTGACCCAGCTGCGCATGGAAGGCTATGACGTGGTGTCCACCTATCAGGACGCCGACGTCGTAGTGGTCAACACCTGCGGTTTCATCGATTCGGCCAAGGCTGAGTCGCTGGAAGTGATTGGCGAAGCGATCAAGGAAAACGGCAAGGTCATCGTTACCGGCTGCATGGGCGTGGAAGAAGGCAACATCCGCAATGTGCACCCGAGCGTGCTGGCCGTGACCGGCCCGCAGCAGTACGAGCAAGTGGTCAATGCCGTGCACGAAGTGGTGCCGCCGCGTCAGGATCACAACCCGCTGATCGACCTGGTGCCGCCGCAAGGCATCAAGCTGACCCCGCGCCACTACGCGTATTTGAAGATTTCCGAAGGCTGCAACCACAGCTGCTCGTTCTGCATCATCCCGTCGATGCGCGGCAAACTGGTCAGCCGTCCGGTTGGCGATGTGCTCGACGAAGCCCAGCGCCTGGTCAAATCCGGCGTTAAAGAGCTGTTGGTGATCTCGCAAGACACCAGCGCTTACGGCGTTGATGTGAAATACCGCACCGGTTTCTGGAACGGCGCGCCAGTGAAAACCCGCATGACCGAGCTTTGCGAAGCACTGAGCACGCTGGGCGTCTGGGTCCGCCTGCATTACGTTTATCCGTACCCGCACGTCGACGAGCTGATTCCACTGATGGCCGCCGGCAAGATCCTGCCGTACCTGGATATCCCGTTCCAGCACGCCAGCCCGAAAGTCCTGAAGTCGATGAAACGCCCGGCGTTCGAAGACAAGACCTTGGCGCGCATCAAGAACTGGCGCGAAATCTGCCCGGAACTGATCATCCGTTCGACCTTCATCGTCGGCTTCCCGGGCGAAACCGAAGAAGACTTCCAGTACTTGCTCAACTGGCTGACCGAAGCCCAGCTCGACCGCGTCGGCTGCTTCCAGTACTCGCCGGTTGACGGCGCGCCAGCAAATGATCTGGATCTGGAAGTGGTACCGGACGACGTCAAACAGGACCGTTGGGAACGCTTCATGGCGCACCAGCAGGCGATCAGCTCGGCACGCCTGCAAATGCGCATCGGTCGTGAGATTGAAGTGCTGGTGGACGAGGTTGACGAACAAGGTGCGGTCGGCCGTTGCTTCTTCGACGCCCCGGAAATCGATGGCAACGTGTTTATTGATAACGGCAGCAATTTGAAGCCGGGTGACAAGGTCTGGTGCAAGGTGACTGACGCTGACGAATATGATCTGTGGGCTGAGCAGATCTGATCTGAAGATCAAAAGCCCCTCACCCCAGCCCTCTCCCAGAGGGAGAGGGGGCTGACCGTGTTGTTCTTTCTAGGTACATCGACCTGAGCTATCCGGTCGAACTCAGGTTTGAAAAGCACGAAGTTCAGCTCCCTTCCCCCTCGCCCCCTCTGGGGGAGAGGGTTGGGGTGAGGGGGAGAGATCTTGCTGGCGACAGAAATAGCCAGCCAGACACCGCAACAAATCCAAAAAGCCCCGCTCTTTTCCGAGATACGGGGCTTTTTTGCGGCTATCGTTTAGCGGGGGACGGACTCCCTTGAACCGCACAAGAGGCACACGCACATGCGTCAGCATTCGGTTATCCACACACCGAAAATCAGCGATTACGAAGAACTGACCCGGGTCTGGGAGGCCTCGGTCCGTGCGACTCACCAGTTCCTGCCGGACAGCTACATCGAGCTGCTGCGCAATCTGGTGCTCACCCGCTATCTCGATGCGGTCATGCTGATCTGCACCAAGGACCGCCAGCAGCGCATCACCGGGTTTGCCGGTGTGGCGGCGGGCAAGATTGAAATGTTGTTCATCGATCCTGATCATCGTGGCCAAGGCTTGGGCAAGCAGCTGCTCCGATATGCGATCGAACGGCTCAACGCCGATGAACTCGACGTCAATGAGCAGAACCCGCAAGCCTTGGGATTTTATGAAAAGCAGGGATTTGAAGTGATCGGCCGCTCCGAGGTCGATGGCATGGGCCAGCCGTATCCGCTGCTGCATATGCGCTTGCGGCAGTCCCAACAGCGCTCAGGCAACGGCTGACACACCATGGAACCCCTGTGGGAGCGAGCCTGCTCGCGAATGCGGTGTACCAGTCACTGCACACATAGACTGGCA
>NZ_JASCPT010000219.1:0-4521 GCF_029959775.1 Pseudomonas sp. PS01270
TGCGCCAGATGATGGCGCTGATGGGCTGAAACGCCTTTTTTCGTCTGCTGTGAGCACAAAAGCAAACGCCCCGAACAAGTCGGGGCGTTTGCTGGAACCGCCGTCAGTGCGTTTTCACACAGTCTGCCTCGGCGGGTTTCTTTTTAATCAGCTCAACACTCAGGCTCAGTTGACCTTCGCGTTCAACTCACCCTTCAGATAACGCTGGTACATCGCTTCAAGCGAGATCGGTTTGATCTTCGAAGCATTACCAGCAGTACCAAACGCTTCGTAACGCGCGATGCACACGTCACGCATTGCTGTCACGGTGGCGCCGAAGAATTTACGTGGGTCGAATTCGCTCGGGTTGGTCGCCATCAGGCGACGCATGGCGCCGGTGGAGGCCAGGCGCAGGTCGGTGTCGATGTTGACCTTGCGCACGCCGTGCTTGATGCCTTCGACGATCTCTTCAACCGGGACGCCGTAGGTTTCTTTGATGTCGCCGCCGTACTGGTTGATGATCGCCAGCCACTCTTGTGGCACGGAGGACGAACCGTGCATCACCAGGTGGGTGTTGGGGATGCGCTTGTGGATTTCCTTGATGCGGTCGATCGCCAGCACGTCGCCGGTTGGTGGCTTGGTGAACTTGTAGGCGCCGTGGCTGGTGCCGATAGCGATGGCCAGGGCGTCGACCTGGGTGCGTTTGACGAAGTCAGCGGCTTCTTCCGGGTCGGTCAGCATCTGGCTGTGATCCAGAACGCCTTCGGCGCCGATGCCGTCTTCTTCACCGGCCATGCCGGTTTCCAGCGAACCCAGGCAGCCCAGCTCGCCTTCTACCGAAACGCCGCAGGCGTGGGCCATGGCCACGGTTTGTTGGGTAACGCGGACGTTGTAGTCGTAGTCGGTCGGGGTCTTGCCGTCTTCGCCCAGCGAGCCGTCCATCATCACCGAGCTGAAGCCCAGTTGAATCGAACGCTGGCAGACGTCAGGGCTGGTGCCGTGGTCCTGGTGCATGCACACCGGGATGTGCGGGAATTCTTCGATCGCCGCCAGGATCAGGTGACGCAGGAATGGTGCGCCGGCGTATTTGCGGGCGCCGGCCGAAGCCTGGACGATCACCGGGGAGTCAGTCTTGTCAGCGGCTTCCATGATGGCGCGCATCTGCTCAAGGTTGTTGACGTTGAAGGCTGGAACGCCGTAGCCGAACTCGGCTGCGTGGTCCAGCATCTGGCGCATGCTGATAAGTGCCATTGTGTGTGTCTCTCCCGGTTGAGGGTCGTTGATCGTGCCAGCCTGCCGGAGCGGCGGCGGCTATTCAAGTTAATGCAGATCGGGGGTTGAGGCCCGGTCTGGTGATTCGGTGTTACCAAAATCTTCTGAACGACACAGAACACCTGTGGGAGCGAGCTTGCTCGCGAATACGTCTTGGCATTCAACATTGATGCAAGCTGATCCACCGCTTTCGCGAGCAAGCTCGCTCCCACAGTTGGATCGGTTTCCACATTGGATCTGTGTTGTGTCAATTACTCGGCCTTGCAACCACGGCCAATCAGGTCATTGGTGGCGACCCAGTACACCAGGCCTTCATCACCCTTGACGTGAAACGCCAGCATGCCATCGCTGTACAGCGTGCCCGAGGCGCCCGGCTCTTCTTTCAGTCGATAGACCTGATCACCGCCGCCGAGGCGAACGTCGACTTCCTTCTGGCCGGCATCGGCGTAACGCCACAACACCTTGGCCTGGCTGTCGCAGGTCCAGGTCGTCCAGTTGTCTGCCGGGGCCGACGACTGAAACATATTCAACTGCGCGCAACCGCCCAACAATGCCAACGCCGCAACGGCGATCAAGCCTTTCATCCGTGTTCCTCGACTGACGACGCATGCCGCCAGCCCTGAGTTAAAGAGTCAGACCCGTCAAGGACAACCATGTTCCTTGACCGGGGTTTGCGTCTCGTATTTATCCAGACCGTCCGGCCCCGAGCGCTTGTTCAGCACCGGGTTGGTTTCGGCCTGCCAGTCGGCCTGGTAACAGCCCTTCTGCGGCTCGCTCGGTGCTGGCGTGGCGTCAGCCTTCGGGGTGCTCCCGCAGGCCGCCAGCGTACCGGTCAGCAACAACAGCGCTAACGACTTGACCATGTGAACACTCCTTTGCCTGGCCAAACGGACGGCCTCAGGCCTTGGCCCGGCTTTCCAGGACTTCAACGGCAGGCAGCACCTTGCCTTCGACGAATTCGAGGAACGCGCCACCACCGGTGGAAATGTAGGAGATCTGCTCAGCCACGCCATATTTATCGATCGCCGCCAGGGTGTCGCCACCGCCCGCGATGGAGAATGCCGAGCTTTCGGCAATGGCCTGGGCCAGCACTTTGGTGCCATTGCCGAACTGATCGAACTCGAACACGCCGACCGGGCCGTTCCACAGAATGGTTTTCGACGACTTCAGCAGCTCGGCGAAGTTGGCCGCGGTTTGTGGGCCGATGTCGAGAATCATGTCATCTGCCGCGACGTCAGCGATCAACTTCACAGTCGCTTCAGCGCTTTCGGCAAATTCCTTGGCGACCACGACGTCAACCGGCAACGGCACGCTGACTTTCGCCGCGATTTCACGGGCGGTGTCGAGCAGGTCCGGTTCATACAGCGACTTGCCGACCGGGTGGCCGGCGGCAGCGAGGAAGGTGTTGGCGATGCCGCCGCCGACGATCAGTTGATCGCAGATCTGGCTCAGGCTGTTGAGTACGTCGAGTTTGGTCGAGACCTTGGAGCCGGCAACAATGGCCGCCATTGGCTTGGCCGGTGCGCCCAGGGCTTTGCCCAGTGCGTCCAGTTCAGCGGCCAGCAACGGGCCGGCAGCGGCGACTTTGGCGAACTTGGCGACACCATGGGTCGAACCTTCGGCGCGGTGAGCAGTTCCGAAAGCATCCATCACGAACACGTCGCACAGGGCCGCGTACTGCTGGGCCAGGTCGTCGGCGTTCTTCTTCTCGCCCTTGTTGAAGCGTACGTTTTCGAACAGCACGATGTCGCCAGCCTTGACTTCAACACCACCGAGGTAATCAGCCACCAGCGGCACTTCGCGCCCGAGCGCTTTGCTCAGGTAGTCGGCGACAGGTTTCAGGCTGTTCTCGGCGGAAAATTCGCCTTCGGTCGGACGGCCCAGGTGCGAGCAGACCATCACTGCCGCGCCTTTTTCCAGGGCCAGCTTGATGGTCGGCAGCGAAGCCAGGATGCGCGCGTCGCTGGTGACAACACCGTCCTTGACGGGGACGTTGAGGTCTTCGCGGATCAATACGCGCTTACCTTGCAGATCGAGGTCGGACATCTTCAACACGGTCATGGGTCGCACTTCCTACGGTTTTTTTGAAGTTGCTGTTTGCAGATAGTGGTCTGCAACGTCCAGCATTCGGTTGGCAAAACCCCATTCGTTGTCGAACCAGGCCAGAATGTTCACCAGTTTGGGGCCGGAAACACGGGTCTGACTGGCATCGACGATGGCCGAATGTGGGTCATGGTTGAAATCACAGCTGGCGTGCGGCAACTCGGTGTAGGCCAGAAGGCCTTTGAGCGGGCCGCTGGTGGCGGCTTCGCGCAGGATCCGGTTGACCTCGTTGGCGTCAGTCGCGGTGGCGGTCTGCATCGTGATGTCGAGGCAGGACACGTTGACTGTCGGCACGCGCACGGCTTTGGCCTGAATTCGCCCGGCAAGTTCCGGCAGCAGGCGCTCGATACCGCGTGCCAGACCAGTGGACACCGGGATCACCGACTGGAACGCCGAACGCGTGCGGCGCAGGTCTTCGTCATGATAGGCGTCGATCACCGGCTGATCGTTCATCGCCGAGTGAATCGTAGTGATCGACACGTAATCGAGACCGATCGCCTGATCGAGCAGACGCAGCAGCGGCACGCCGCAATTTGTCGTGCACGAGGCGTTGGACACCAGCAGTTCGTCGCCGGTCAGGCAGTCCTGATTGACGCCGTAGACGATGGTAGCGTCGACATCCGCTTCGCTGGCCATCGGCTGCGAGAACAGCACACGCGGCGCGCCGGCATCGAGAAAACGCTGGCCATCGGCACGGGTGTGGTAAGCGCCGGAGCATTCCAGCACCAGATCGACGCCCAGCGACGCCCAATCGATGCCTTCAGGGGTGGCACTGCGCAGGACCTTCACGCAGTCGCCATTGATATGCAGACAATCGCCCTCAACCCGCACTTCGCCGGGAAAGCGGCCGTGGGTGGAGTCGAAGCGTGTCAGGTATTCGATGCTGGCCATGTCGGCCAGATCGTTGATCGCGACAATTTCAAACCCGGCCTGCGCGCCGCGCTCGAACAACGCCCGCAAGACGCAACGACCAATGCGGCCGTAGCCGTTGAGTGCAACTTTGTAGGGACGCGGTTGAGGCATGGGGTTCTCGATTACCGTGGTGAATCATGCAGTGCGATATTGCCTGAACCAACGCTTTCGCGAGCAGGCTCGCTCCCACAGGGAAATGCATTTCCCTGTGGGAGCGAGCCTGCTCGCGAAGGCGTCAGCCCGGGCCACACAACG
>NZ_JASCPT010000021.1:0-54390 GCF_029959775.1 Pseudomonas sp. PS01270
GCCTGCTCGCGAAGGCGTCAGGTCAGCCAGACCCTCTATGACCGACACTCCGCCTTCGCGAGCAGGCTCGCTCCCACGGGGTCAGTGTTGGTCTTGATGCAGACTTTGCTCAGACAGCCCAAGGTGGCCCGGTCTCGAATTTCGCTTCGATCCACTCCTTGAACGCTACCACTGCGGCCGCCGGAAATCGCGATGACGGCCTGACCAGATAGACGCCGCCCGCCGAATCCAGATGCCAGTCGGACAGCACGTGAATCAGCCGCCCTGCCGCCAGATCGCGGCTCATCAGCCAGTCGCCGGCACCGAGTATGCCGGCGTCGGCGCGGGCGGCGGCGAGCAGGGATTCGCTGTCGCTGGCGGTCAGGTTGCCGTGTGGCGTAATGGTCTGCACTTCGTTGCCGCGATGCAGGCGCCACAGCGGGAACGACGCCAGCCCGCTGAAGCGCAGGCAATTGTGCTGAAGCAGGTCCTGCGGGGTTTGCGGCATGCCGTGGGCCTCGATGTAGGCCGGCGATGCGCAGAGAATCCGTCGATGGTCGCTGAGCTTTTTTGCGATCAGCCGATTGTCCTCAAGCTCGCCGATGCGGATAGCCGCGTCGAAGCCCTGCTCGATGATGTCGACCAGGCCTTCGCTGTAATCGGCGATTACCGAAACATGCGGATGAGCCTTGAGAAATTCCGGCAGCAGCGGCCCCAGCCATAACCGCCCCATCGCCGCCGGCAAGGCCAGGCGCAGGGTGCCGCGTACTTCGCTGGCACCCTGCACCGCTTGCTGCTGCGCTTCGTTCATCAACTCGACGGCCGCGCGCAGGCGCTGTTCGAGTTGCAGGCCAGCCTCGGTGATACGCACGTGTCGCGTCGAGCGTTCCACCAACCGCACGCCCAGTCGCTTCTCCATCGCCGCGAGGCGCTTGGAAACGATGGTCGGATGGCGCTGCAACAAACGCCCCGCCGCGACAAAAGAGCCTTGCGCGGCGACGGCCAGGAAAGCAGCGATTTCATCGCTGTGCGGGTTGCTCAGAACATCCAGATTCATGGTTTTAAGATGATCGCCCCTGATGATCGGCCCGATTCAAGATCGGCGTGCGCTTGCGCCGCGTCAGCCAATGAATAACGCGCGCGAATTTGCGGCGTGATGATACCGGCGGCAACAGCGGCCAGCACATCTTGCGCGCGCTCCTGATATTCGGCTGTCGTGGTGGTGTGCGCGGCCAGCGACGGACGGGTCAGGAACAGCGAGCCCTTGGCGTTCAGCGTGGCCATTTCCACCGCCGCCGGCGCGCCGGTCTGCGTGCCGAACGAGACCATCAATCCGCGTGGGCGCAAGCTGTCCAGCGAGGCCTGAAAAGACACCCGACCAATCGGGTCATACACCACATCGACCTTGCGCCCCTGGGTGATACGCACCACATCGGCGGCGAGGGTCTCGGCATCGAACACCAGCACTTCGTCACAGCCCGACGCGCGCGCCTTGTCGACACTGGCCTGTTTCGACACCACACCGATCACCGTTGCGCCAAGGTGCTTGGCCCATGGCACCATGATTTCCCCCAGACCTCCCGCGACACCGTAAAGCAGTATCGTCGTGCCCGGCCCGACCGGATAAGTCGCCTTCAGCAGATACTGCGCGGTGATACCTTTGAACAACACCGCCGCCGCATCTTCGAACGACAGCTCTTCGGGAATCTTCACCAGACGCTCTGCCGGAAACAGCCGCGCCGAGGCGTAACCGCCCAAGGGGCCGGTAGCGTAAGCGACCCGATCACCGACGCGCACATTGCTCACACCGGCACCGACCGCCGCCACCCGACCCGCGCCTTCCAGACCCAGCCCCGACGGCAACGCCACGGGCACTGCACCTTTGCGCTGGCTGACATCCAGGTAATTGACGCCCACCGCCGCTTGCTCCAGCCAGACCTCGCCGGACCCGGGGGCCTGTTCGCTGACAGCGTGCAATTGCAGGACATCCGGTGCGCCCGTTTCGGTGAAGCGGATTGCGTTGGCCATGGTCATCTCCATTCATTTGTTAAGCGTTGAGCTCAGTCTGAAAGCGCAGCATTTAACGAACAACCCAGCCTGAATGCAGTTCATTGCTGCAACGGCTGCAGCAATACACACATAAAAAAGGAGCGGCACGTGCGGCCGCTCCTTTTTCAACAATCAATCGAACGCGCCGTTGAGCACCTCGTAGATCAGCCCGGTGGCCAGCGCAACGAGAATGAGGTCAGTGCCCGCCTGTCGCCATTCGTAGCCGTCATAACGAGGCAGATGTTCGAGCATTCGCCCGTCCAGCTTCTTGGCGATGCCCGGGGGCAACGGTTTACCCCGCGCCAGATTCTTTTGAATACCCGGCGGCAGCGGCGGCCCCGGATTCCAGTATTGGCCGCGATAGATGCCGACGCTGCTGAGAATATCGCCGCGATCAACGCTCGGCCCGCCGCCGCGATTGCCAGAGTGTTGCTGGCCCTTGTTGCCATTGCCTTGGCCGCCCCCGCCCTGTTTACCGTGATCCTGCATGTTTTGCGGTTTGCCCTTGCCGTTGCCCTGGCCGCCCTGACCACCCTGCCCCTTGCCATTGCCGGGGTCAGCCAGTGCCGTCGTGCTGCCGATTACCAGCGCGAGGCAAGACAACGCGACAATCAATCTGCGAGCTTTTCTCATGTGCGATTCCTTCGGTTGGGGGATGCTCTTGAGTAAGGGCGAATGTGCTCAGCTTAGTGGATTTCTTCTTGCTGACCACTCGGCCTTGCGTCAGGATTCCCACCCTCTCCACCCCTGATCGAAAAATCATGAATCGCCAAAAGAAGCTGCAGCAGTTGTTCAAGGAAAAAGCCAAAAAGGCCAATGCCAAACTGGCGCCGAAAAAGCCCAAATACATCTGCAAGGCCGACCGCCTGAAGCTGGAAGCCGAAGCGGCGCAGGCGGCGGCCGAAAACAGCGAAAGCTGATTCAGGCCGACTGCCGCGACGTCAGCCAGGTCATCAGCGCCGCCAGCACGAGCAATGCCGCGCTGGCGAAAAACGTCAGCCGATAACCGCTGCCGTCGAACAGCAGACCACCGATGGTAGAACCCGAGGCAATCGACAACTGCACCACCGCCACCATCAGCCCACCGCCGGCTTCGGCATCGTCGGGCAGCGTGCGCGCCAGCCACGACCACCAGCCTACCGGCGCCGCCGTGGCGATCAATCCCCACAAGCCGAGCAACACGAACGTCGCGACTACTGAACTGCCCATCCCTATGAGCGCCACCGCGATCATCGCCATCAACAGCGGGATGGTGATCACTACGCGATACAGCCTCTTCTTCAACACCGAACCGATGACCACGGTGCCGATAAACCCGGCCACACCGATGACCAGCAAAATCATCGACAGCATCGAAACGTCGACCCGGGTCACGGTCTCCAGAAACGGTCGCAGGTAGGTGAACAGAACAAACTGGCCCATGAAGAACAGACCTGCGCCGAGCATGCCCAACGCCACCCGGCGGCTTTTGAACAACGCAAAAACATTGGCTGCGCTGGCTTTGCGCGGCGCGGCCGGGAGCGCGGGCAAGCTGATCCACTGCCAGAGCAGCGCAATCAGCGCCACCGGTATCAGGCAGAAAAACGCCCCGCGCCAGCCAATCACGCTGCCCAGATAACTGCCCAGCGGCGCAGCCACGACGGTCGCCAGGGCATTGCCGCCGTTAAAGATGGCCAGCGCCTTGGGCACGCTGGCGGAGGGCACCAGACGCATAGCCAACGCCGCTGACATCGACCAGAAGCCGCCAATCACCACACCGATCAATGCGCGGCCGATCATGTACACCGTGTAATTGGGCGCCAGGCCCACCACAAGCCCGGACGCGCACATCAGCGCCGTCAACAGCAGCAACAGGCGCTTGCGATCCATCGAGCCGGCGAGCCTGGTGATCGTCAGGCTGGTCAGCACCGCGAACGCGCCGGAGATGGCAATGCCATAGCCGGCCAGACCTTCACTGATAAGCAAGTCCGTAGCCATTGGCGTGAGCAGACTGACCGGCATGAACTCTGAGGCGATCAGCGCGAAGACACACAAGGTCATGGCGAACACGCCGCTCCAGTACGCCGGTTGCTCGCCGGCCGTGGACGCTTCCATGGGCTGGGCTGTCGGGGTGTTGATTACTTGAGCCGTCATGCGAAAACCTGTCTTGAAGAAGAAATGAGCGAGGCATTTCTGCCCCGTTACTCAGGCTGCAAAGCTTGACGGATCGGGCTTAACTTGATTAGTAGCGGTAATCTTCATGTGCTTTTGAGAAAAATTCAGCAATGAGCAACGCCAAAGTCAACGACCTGCAGGCCTTCCTGGCGGTGGCGCAGGAGCAAAGCTTCACCAAGGCTGCCGCCCGCCTCGGCGTCACGCCGTCTGCGCTGAGTCATACGGTCCGCGCGCTGGAGCAGCGTCTGGGTATCCGCTTGCTCGCTCGTACAACGCGCAATGTCTCGCCGACCGAGGCTGGCGAACGCTTGATGCATTCGATTGCGCCGCTGTTCGAGCAGATCAGCGCCGAGCTCGAAGCCCTCGGCGAATTGCGCGACAAGCCCAGCGGCACGATCCGCATTTCCTGCACGGACGATCAGATTGAATTGTGCATCCGGCCGATGCTTGCGCAGTTTTTGCAGGACTATCCGGACATCACCTTGGAGTTTTACGTCGATTACGGATTTACCAATGTGGTCAAGGAACGCTTCGACGCCGGCATTCGTCTCGGTGAATCGATCAGCAAAGACATGATCGCCGTGCGCATCGGCCCGGACTGGCGCCTGGCCGTGGTGGCCTCGCCCGAGTACTTCGCTCGTCACCCGGCACCCGCCACGCCGCACCAGTTGACGGAGCACACTTGCATCAACATCCGCCACCAACCGGCCGGCGCCATTTACGCCTGGGAGTTTGCGCACAAGGGTCAGGATTTCAGCATGAAGGTCGATGGGCAACTGGTGTTCAACAGCATCATGCATGTGCTCAACGCCGCCGTGGACGGCATCGGCGTGGCCTACGTGCCCGAGCAATTGGTCGCGCCGTATCTGGCCGACGGCCGACTCGTGGAAGTGCTGGAAGAGTGGTGCCCGACGTTTCAGGGCTATCACCTGTATTACCCGAACAGACGCCAGAGCTCCGCAGCGTTTGCGGCGTTTGTCGAAGCGCTGAAATACAACCGCTGACAAACGCAACTCTTCAATCCAACTCAAATCCCTGTGGGAGCGGGCTTGCCCGCGAAGGCGTCGGCATATTCAACATTGTCATTGCCTGACCCACCGCTTTCGCGAGCAAGCTCGCTCCCACAGTGATCCGGGGCAAACCTACGATCTTTGTCGCACCCCAAATCCCCTGTGGGAGCGGGCTTGCCCGCGAAGGCGCCAGATCAGATATATCCACGTTGAATGACACACCGCTTTCGCGAGCAAGCTCGCTCCCACAATGGTCCGGGGCAAGGCCACAATCTTCAGCGCACCCAAAATCCCTGTGGGAGCGAGCCTGCTCGCGAAGGCGCCAGATCAGATACATCCACGTTGAATGACACACCGATATCGCGAGCAGGCTCGCTCCCACAATGGTCCGGGGCAAGGTCACAATCTTCAGCGCAACCCAAATCCCTGTGGGAGCGGGCTTGCCCGCGAAGGCGTCGGCACATTCAACATCGTCCTTGCCTGACCCACCGCTTTCGCGAGCAGGCTCGCTCCCACAGGGAATGCAGGTGAACAGAAGGCTTCAACCCATCTGAATTTTTCCGCCAACCTGCCCCCTAAATTCTGAGCGGTCGATACACGTCCGCCGATGCAAGGAGGTCAGCATGCATGTCGGATAACCAAACGCCTTCGCCGCGCAACACAGAGGAATCCACCCAAACACTATTGAGCCGCTTGCTCATGGCACGCGGGCCTGGCGGTCAGGAAGACGAAGTTCGGACGATCTGCCTGGAAGAACTGCGGCGCCATTGCGACGAGGTCTGGACCGATCGGGCCGGCAATGTCATCGGCCTGCTCAAGGGCCGCGAACCCGATCCGGACGGCGAGCACGCTGTGCGCATCATGGGTCACATGGACGAGATCGCCATGCTGGTCAAACGCGTCGAGCCGGACGGTACGTTGCGGGTGGTTGCCCTCGGCGGTGCGAATCCGGTGAATTTCGGTGTGTGTCCGGTGGATATTCTCGGCGATGCGCAAACCCTGCCCGGCGTGCTCTCATTCGGCTCGATGCACGCCACCACAGGTTCGCCGCAGGGCCAGGATGTGATGAGCGGCGCGGTGGAGTGGAAAGACGTGCACATCATCACCCGCCACGACCCGCAAACCTTGCAAGACATGGGCGTGCGTCCCGGCACCCGCGTCGTGCTCAGCCAGCACTGGCGTAAGCCGTTCCGGGTCGGCGATGCCACCGCTGCGCATTTTCTCGATGACCGCGCGCCCGTCGTCGCCATGCTCCAGGCCGCCGAGCAACTCAAGCACAGCACTACCGAATTGCGGCACGACACCTACTTCGTCTTCACCACCCTCGAGGAAGAAAGCAACGCCGGTGCGATGTATGCCGCTGCGCACCTGCCCGGTGACACCACGATTGCCGTGGAGGTCGGCCCAGTGATGAGCGAATACGCAACGCGATTGGGCGTCGACCCGATCATCGATACCGGCGACCAGAAAGGCTATTACTCGCGCGGCGTGGTCATGGCTTTGGCCGACGCCGCCAAGCGTTGCGGCTTCGATCCACAGTTCGCGCTGCTGGTGGATTTCGCTTCCGACGCCAGTGCGGTGATGAGTTCAGGCATCAGCGCCCAGGCCGGCTGCATCGCGATCCCGACCGAAAATACCCATGGTTTCGAACTGGTAGTCGACGGCGCAATTGAAGCCTGCGCACAGACGTTGGTCGAATATTTGAAAGGCTTGCAGAATGAGGTATCGACCTGACTCGCAGTCCAATAAAAAGGGAGGCCCATTGCAGGCCTCCCTTGTTTTTCACCATCAAGAAGTACCCAACCCCTGTGACAAATCCGAAGACGAAGGCCGCGCCGTTTCCGGCTTGGTCTCAACCTCGGTTTGTTCAGTAGTTCGAGTCACCGTATCACGCACTGCTTCATACCCTTCCTGAGCTTTCTGCTTGGCCTTGTCGACCATGCCAGCGCTGGTACGGCCCATGTAGCGCTGTTCAGTGGACGTAGTTGGCAACGCCGCGCCGAGCAATGCACCGAGCGCAACCCCAGCGGCAGCCACCATCAGCGGTTGCTCCTTGAGCATGTGGCTGAATTGCTGGCCGAGCACTTGCGAATTGCGTGACAAGCGATCACTGGCGTCATGCATCGCATGAGTCAGATTTTCCTTCGCCGCGCCGACGTTTTCCCCGAGGTGGCTGGCCTTGCCTTTCAGCGACTGGTAGCCGTCCTTCAGCGAGTCAGTGGTCGAATGCAAATGCGCGCGCGCACTGTCGATGCCGTCGGCCAAACCATCGGCCCATTCGCCAGCCTTGTCCTGATCCGGCCCGCTGCGATAGGTCGGTTGCGGCACGGGCGGGCGATTCTGGCTCATCATCAGCCAGAGCAGCCCCACGGAAGTCAGCACCGCTGGCACCGGGTTATTGCGCACGCTGGTGCCGAGATTGGTGAGGAACGTCGAGCCGTTGCTCTGCATCATTCCCCAGGCCTGATCGATCATCTGTCCGGGGGTGAATTTGCTCTCGAGTTGATCGACGATGTTGCCGATGCTCGCGCGTTGCGCATCGATTTCGCGCTCGATCTGCTCCGGGCTTTTTTCCGCTTCGATATCCAGTTCGCTTTTCATGAGACTTTCCTCCGCAGCGCTTCCTGATCCTTGTTCAAGGCGTCGAGGGTGCGATCAGGTTTGAAGTGAGATGGCTCGAATTGCTTCTTCCCGGATTGCAGCATGGCGAAGCCGATGATCATCACCACCACGCCGACGATCAGCGCGGCCAGCCATGGCGCCATGAACAGGCTCAGGCCGTACACCGCCGACATCAGCAGAATGATGAAGCCGGCGAGGAACACGATCGCACCACCAGCAACCGCACCGATACCCGCCTTCAGCGTGCTGAGGCTGTTCTGCAGTTCGGCTTTTGCCAATGCCAGTTCCTTGGTGAACAACGCTGGCACCTCGCGCGACAGTTGTCGCAACAGGCCGACCACCGAAGCGTCATCCGTTTGGCCGAGGGGCCTTGCCCCGCTCAGATCAGATTCATCTCTGTTCATCACAGTTCTCCTTTGGCATCGGGTGCGTGCGGTACGGAAGCCGCGGCAAAATCAGCGGGGTGATCGCTGTCACTGGGCGAGGTCGGGGTGATGCCGGTGGCCAGTCCCGGATTGGCGTGGGCCGATGACGGCACTGACGATTCATAGGGTCGCTGCGCACCGTAATCGGCTGGCGGTGGCGTCGATGTCGTGCCCGCCGCCGGATCATGTTCGGCGCTGACCGTCGCTGCTGCGGCCGTGCCGGCTTTGAGAAACCGCGACAGGCCGAAACCGATAGCAATGCTGCCGGCGATGAACAGGCCCGGATTGCTGCGCGCCAGATCGGCTGCATCGTGCAGCAATTGCTCGGCACTCTTGCCGCGCAAGTTGCCTGCCAGCCCGGTCATGGAGTCCGCCATATCCGTCAGGTAGTCGGACATGCCCAGCGTGTCCTTGTCCTGCAACTCAGAGACGAAGCTCTTTGCCCCTTGGGCCAATGCTTCTATCTGTTCGGCCGCAGTGTCGCGGTACTGTCCGAATTGCGCGTCGGCCTGTTGCCGCGCACCGCCGAGCGCTTCACTGACGTCATCTTTCAAATGTTCAAAAGCCTGTCCAGGCTTGCTGTTCGGATCACCTGATTCAAAGCCTGCCCTGCTGTCTTGAGTATTCATGTGGCCCCTCGCGTTCTGACTTGAAAACGGAAAAACGGGACTACACGGCAACATTGCCTCGAGCCCCCACATAGAAGATGACGGAGCAGCTTGCGCGAGAGTTCAAAGAGGTTGATGAGCGTGCCGTGTCAGGTCTGGATCAGCGACGAAAGGTTGCGCTTGGCACGATTGCGTTGAGCTTCTGCGCCTGGCTGCGGTCAAGACAAGGCACAAGCATTTATCTGCAACACGACGCTGAAACCCGCAACAACGCCGATAGATGGCAGAATCCCCACACCCTGATCACTTCGGAGACCGCAATGCTTCGCCTGTTTGAACAAAGGCTTGACCCCTTCCCGCCCGACGAGGCGCCGCCACCGCCAGTCGGCCTGATGCGCTTCTTGTGGGCGTGCACCCGGGGCGCGCGCGGCTACATTCTGGCCTTCGCCCTGCTCAGCGCCAGCGTGTCGATCTACGAGGCATGGCTGTTTTCGTTCCTCGGGCAAGTGGTGGACCTGCTCTCGACCTGGCAATCCGGCGGCGCTGCCGGTGATGAGGAAAGCCGCGTGTTGTGGGGCATCGGCATCGTGCTGGTTGTCAGCATCGGCCTGGTGGCGCTGCGTACGATGGTCCAACACCAGATCCTTGCGATCAATCTGCCGCTGCGCCTGCGCTGGGACTTTCACCGGTTGATGCTGCGGCAAAGTCTGTCGTTCTTCTCCGACGAGTTCTCCGGCCGGGTGACGACCAAGGTCATGCAGACTGCGTTGTCGGTGCGCGAGGTGCTGTTCACCTTGATCGAAATCCTCCCCGGCATTGGCGTGTACTTCATCGCGATCATTGCGCTGGCCGGTGGCTTTGCGCTGAAGCTGATGCTGCCGTTTCTGGCGTGGATCGTTCTGTTCGGGCTGGCGATGGTGTATTTCGTCCCGCGTCTGGGCAAGGTCGGCCAGGAACAGGCCGATGCGCGCTCGTCGATGACCGGGCGGATTGCCGATGCCTACACCAACATCACCACGGTCAAACTGTTCTCGCACTCCAAGCGTGAAGCGCACTTTGCCCGTGCAGCGATGGAAGATTTCAAGCTCACCGGATTTCGCCAGATGCGGCTGGTCAGTCAGTTCGAAATCGTCAATCAGGCGCTGGTGGTGGCGTTGATTCTCGGCGCCGGCGGTTACGCGCTGTGGCTGTGGCATCAGGGCGAAGTCGGCACCGGCGCCGTCGCGGCGATCACCGCCATGGCATTGCGCATCAACGGCATGTCGCACTGGATCATGTGGCAGATGACTTCGCTGTTCGAAAACATCGGCACCGTGCAGGACGGCATGGCCACCCTGACCAGCGGCCCGAAAGTCCAGGATGCGCCGGATGCCAAAGTGCTGGAGCCGGCCGGCGGCGAAGTGGTTTTCGACAATGTCAGCTTCAACTACAACGGCGAACGCCAGGTGCTCGACGGCTTGACCCTGCACATTCGCCCCGGCGAAAAAATCGGCCTGGTCGGCCGCTCCGGTGCAGGCAAGTCGACGCTGATCAACCTGCTGCTGCGCTTCTATGACGTTGATCGCGGCGAGATCCGCATCGATGGGCAGAACATCGCCGAGGTCACCCAGGACAGCCTGCGCAGCGTGATCGGCATGGTCACCCAGGACACGTCGCTGTTGCACCGTTCGATCCGCGACAACATCGCCTACGGACGCCCGGACGCCACCGACGAAGACATCCATCGCGCGGCAGTGAACGCTCAGGCCGATGGTTTTATCAGTCAGTTGAGCGACAAGCAGGGCCACAGCGGTTACGACACGCTGGTCGGCGAACGCGGTATCAAGCTCTCCGGCGGGCAGCGACAACGCATCGCCATCGCCCGGGTGATGCTGAAGAACGCACCGATCCTGTTGCTCGACGAAGCCACCAGCGCACTGGATTCCGAGGTTGAAGTCGCGATTCAGGAAAGCCTCGATGAAATGATGCAGGGCAAAACCGTGATCGCCATCGCCCACCGCTTGTCGACCATTGCGGCCATGGACCGGCTGATCGTCATGGACGAAGGCCGCATCATCGAACAAGGCACCCACGCGCAATTGCTGGAGAAGAACGGCACCTATGCGCGGCTGTGGCAGCACCAGAGTGGCGGGTTTCTCGGTGAGGATCGCGGTTTGGTTGAGGTGATGGAGGAGTGATCAGGATGGAGGGCCGGGGCCGGCCCTCCATCGATTGGCCTATATGGTGACGGGGCTTTCGGCATCAATCGGAAGCTTTATGCGAAACACGGTCCCGCCCTTCAGGTCAGAGCTGACTTCGATCGAGCCGGCATGCGAGGCGACGATTTCCGAGGCGATAAACAGGCCCAGCCCGAGGCCAGCGACGGGCCCGTGATCAACTACGGAGCGCTGCGAGAAGCGCCCCATCGGGTTGAAGATGAACGGCAACACGTCTTCTGGAATCGGCTCGCCGCCGTTGTGCACTGTGAACACCGCGCAATCCTCGCGAACGTTCAACTCGACAGTTACCGGAAAATTATTGTCGCCGTGGGTCACCGCATTGCTGATGATGTTGGAAGAGACCTGTTCCATCCTGGCGCCATCGAACGCTCCCATCACCGCTTCCGTCGCGTCGAACCGCACGTTGGCCTGCGGATGAAAGGCGCGGATTTCCTCGATCACCCGCTCGCACACAGGGCTGAGATCGATCAGGGATTTTTTCACCGGAATCCCCGGCCCCATCTGGCAGCGCGTCAGATCCAGCAGGTCGCCCACGATCTGGCTGGCGCGCTGCACGCTGGCGTAGATCTGCCTGGCCACTTTGCCGGTGCGCGGGTCGGTAGCTTCGGTACGACGCAACATATCCGCACCGAGCAGAATCGCCCCCAGCGGCGTGCGCAAGTCATGGCCGAGAATCCCCAGAAACACGTTGCGCGAAGCCTCAACGGCACGGGAGTAGCTGGCAATCGACTCGGCCAGCGCCTGATCGATGGCTTCGTGAAAGCGTGTCATGTCGTCGACATTCCCTGACGCAGCCACTGGCTCAGCACACTGGTGCGCAGCGCGCGGTATTCCGACACCATCTGATCGATGGTAAAACCAGCCATCAGCCGCGTCACCGCGTGGGTTTCCGCAGCCGTTTCTTCATCGTCGCGCGGCGCCTGGCCCTGGGCTTTGGCGATTTGTTCGCTCATGGTCTGCTTGGTCCGCAGATCGATGACGATGGCGCGCAACATCTGCTCGGCGTGATCGCGCAGCGCGACGTTATCGAGCTCCACCCCCGGCGTCTCGATGGTGCGGGCGAAATCTTCCCAGGCCTGCAGGATCGGCTCTAGGTTTTCGAGAATGAAATCTGGCAGGCGCATGGCTGTAGTCCGCAGGGGAAATCCATCAACGCCAGCAGCTGAGCCGGCGCAGATTTCGGAAAGGGCAATTCAGGAGTACAGAAAGTACGGCTGAGGGGATGCAGCCTACCACCAAAGCGCTGGGCTAACGTTGGAGGAAAATCGGTGTGCTGAAGAGGTTGCGGTCGGCATGAGATGATCGCTGCGCCCGCAACGAACGCCTCTGAAGCGACTACGGCTACGGACTCCTTGCGATGAGAGAAGTCCGTTTCAAGAGGTTATCCGTCGAGAGTCTTCACTCCAGGCATTGCTTGGGCGTCAGTCGAGTTTGCTCGGTGTTCGGCACCTCAGCACTGACATCTGCCTGTTTACGGCTGCTGAATTCAATCGGATAAGGCCCGGTCTGCGCCAGAGCTGCCTGCACACGGCTGACAAAGGCCGCGTCGTCCAGGGTGTAGAAAACCCACACCTGACGCTTTCCGCCGGTGACCGTGCACCCCCACTTCGCGAACCCATCCGCCGTTACGGCCGCCTTTATCAGGCGGTCCACCTGCATCATCCGCGCGGATTCCTTTGAACTCGGCAGGAAGCGATCCGACACGTATTTCCAGCTGATGCGAGACTTGTAAGGAAATGCCTGGGTATCCTTGAGATTCAAGTCGGAAGGCATGCGGAAACTCGCTGGCATTGGGTCGTCAGGAAAATCAGACGGTTGGAAATCGCTGTCGCCTGGCACGGCCACTTGCCGTTGCGGATTGTCAGCAGGATCATCACTGAGCAGTATTCTGAGCGCTTCAGCTTGGCGCTCTTCCCGCTCGCTCATGCATTTGTTGTAGGCCGTTGTATGCGCTGGACCGGCATCCAGACAAGGATCGCGCTCTACCGGTTTTGGAGTATGGGAGCGCGTGCAGCCGGTCGTGATCAGGCTTGCCAGCACCAATAAAACAACGGCTGGCCAGATTTCAGGGCGCAGGGAAGCGTGGGGAGTGACTTTCAAGTGGCCTTCCTTGGATGAGCTGCAGTACAAGTCATATGGAAAAGGGCGCATTTTGCCTGCCACCCCTGCCCCATGAACAGGCCAAAGCGGAATTAAAGTGGCAATTCATCACAAGCAGTGCTCGACCAGCCACAGCCGCTTGTGACGAACAGCCACATACTCCCTCAGATGCCTACGCTGGCACCGCTGTCCGGTACGCCAAAGTCGCCCCCCGGAAAAGCACCACCCTCAATGTGATAGACCCTCGGTTCTGCCGAAAAGTAATCCTCCAGCCCCAGCATGAACCGCTGGTGGTCTTCGCTTTCTTCAAACCCCGGCGAGTGATCCTCAAGCGATTGCCAGCGCACGATCAAATTGAACTGCTCGGGGGTTTCAATACCTTGCGCCAGCAAGTGGCCGCCATATCCCTTGGCGCGGGTGAGCAACGGTTCGACTTCGGCAAATGCCCGTCGAAAGGCTTCAGTCTGTTGCGGGTGAACGGGCAGCACAGCGATCTCGTAAACCATGATGTTTCTCCAAAATCAGTGAGCGGATTCAGACGATGAGTGAAGGCTCGACGGCGATGGCGATTTTTCCCAGCAGACCGTTGTTGCCGCTCTCGAGTCTTGCGTGGGCGAGCGGGATGTCGGCAAGGGAATAGACCGCGCCAACGTGGGGCCGCAACTGGCCGCGCTCGACCAACGCGCTCAGTTCATCGAGCTTGCCGCGATTCTGCCGGGTGAAGACGAAGTGGTAGCTGGCGTTCTTGCCCCAGGCCTGAACGAGGTTTTGTGGCTGCGCGATATCGACGATCGAGACGACGCGGCCAAGCTGGGCGAGCGCGTCGGCACTGCGGGACAGGGTATCGCCGCCGATGGTGTCGAACACCACATCAACGCCATGCCCGGCGGTTTCGCGCATGATCGCTTCGACGTAATCCTCTTGGGTGTAATCGATCACCACGTCGGCACCCAGGCTGCGGACGAAATCGGCGTTGGCCTCGCGCACGGTGGTGAACACTCTGGCGCCCATGGCTTTGGCCACCTGAATCGCCACATGGCCGACCCCGCCGGCGCCGCCGTGGATCAGAATGCTTTCGCCAACGCGGAGCACGGCGCGCACGGTCAGCGCTTCCCAAACCGTACCGCCGACCAGACTCAGACTGGCCGCCTCAAGGTGGCTCAGCGAGCCAGGCTTTCTGGCGATGATGCTTTCGGCTGCGACGTGGTACTCGGCATAACTGCCCTGCCCGTCGAATATCTGCGGGGTGTACCAGACTTCGTCGCCCGGTGCGAAAGCGCTCACGCCCGGCCCGACGGCTTCAACCACGCCCGACACGTCGTGACCGGTAATGGCTGGCAGCGGCACAAGATCGGGATAGTCACCGCGCCGAACCTGATAATCCAGCGGATTGATGGAAGTAGCGTGCACTCGGACCAGCACTTGGCCCGCTTGCGGAACCGGTTTTGGAACGTCGCTGAGTTCGAACGAATCAGGACCGCCGAAGGATTTCAAAATCATCGCTTTCATGGCAAAACCTCGTATCGATAAAGAGGGATATCGAGAAATCTCGATATCCTAGAGTAAAAAAATTTACAGCTCTTTCCCTATGATCTCTGCAAGCGCGCTGATAGCAGCCTCATTGCGTTTGTAGTAGGTCCATTGACCGATGCGTCGCACTTCCACCAGCCCCACCCGCTGCAACGTGGCCAGGTAACTCGACACCGTCGACTGCGACAAGCCGATACCTTCCTGGATGCTGCTGACGCAGACACCCTCGACGAGAACGTCACCCTCATCCTGCGGGGGGAAGTTCTTGACGGGATCCTTCAGGCCTTCAAGGATCTTGAGGCGCGTCGGGTTCGAGAGGGCTTTAAAGATTTCGATCAGTTCCATGCGCCGAGGATATCGAGATTTTGCGATATGTCAATGCGCGATATTAATCTGATCGGCAGTCGGCGACAGGCGGCAACGGGATCCGATTTGCCACCCTGCCGTGCGGCTCAGCCTTGGGGCGCATCCAGCAACACCCACAACCGCACGATTTTCCCCGCTTTGATTTCTGCCACGTCGACGCCACTGACGACTACCGGCCCAGCGCTCGGGCCCGCATGCCAGCGCAGGTAACCCAAGCCATGATGCCCAACCGCCGGCCCCTCCGGAACAAAAGCGAAGTCCGGCCCGAACTGATCCAGCAACGCACCGGCCACCTCTGAAATCGCCGCCCGCCCGGTGACGGTGCCAGTCGGTTCGTACATCGTCGGTGTGTCTGCAAAAAGCTCCTGCACCGCCGCAATGCGCTTCTGTGCATCGCGCTCGTTGAACACGCGCTGCAGGTTGGCCCGCAGCAAGGCGTCGTAGTTTTCCACCTCATTGATATTTCGCGAATCTGAGCCAGACATTTTTGAATCCTCGATTGGTATGTGAAGCCCGGTTGCCCGGGCTCAGCGGTCAACCATGTTTGACCAGGTTCAAGGCTGGCAGCGGTCCGCCCGGGAACTGTGCAAGCATTCCCTGCTGCACACCGCCCAGGTCGATGCCGTAAAAACCCAGTTGAGTAATCAGCTCTGCAACTTTGGTTTTGCTCGCGGCATCTTCACCGGAATAAAACAGCACCCGCTTGCCGCCCTCGGCGGAGGGATCGCTCAGCAGAGCCGCGAGCAAATGGTTGAAGGCCTTGACCACGTGCGCACCGGGCAGCATCTGCGCCACCACTTGCGAAGACGGCTGGCCGCCCAGATCGAACGGCTTGAACAGTGGTGCCTCGATCGGGTTGTTGGCGTCGATCACGATACGTCCATCCCAAGGCCCGAGATCGCGTACCGCGTCGGGGATCTTCGACCAGTTCACCGCCAGAAAAACAATGTCCGCCTGACTGGCTTGCTGAGCCGTCACCGCTTGTGCGAGTGGACCCAATTCGTCGACCAAACCGGCAAGGCTCTGCGGCCCACGGCTGTTGGCCAGACTGACCGGCAGGCCTGCGTTGACGAGCAACCGAGCGATGGCGGTGCCGATGGAGCCTGTACCAATGATGCTGATAGTCATGATGCTCTCCTTACGCTGTGAAGCCGCCGTCGACGATTAATTCTGCACCGGTGACAAACCCGGCGTCCGCACTGGCCAGGTACGCCACCGCACTGGCGACATCCTTGCCCTCTCCGTACCGCCCCATGGCGATGTTCGGGCGTAGGAAGTCCGCAATAGGCCCGTCGGCCGGGTTCATGTCGCTGTCGGTCGGGCCGGGATGGACGGTGTTCACAGTGATGCCGCGCGGCCCCAGATCGCGCACCAGTCCACGACTGAAACCGGTCAGCGCACCTTTGCTCAGGGTGTAGACGGAGGCGGTAGCGAACGCCGCGTATTGCACCATTGAGCTGCCGATGTGAATGATGCGGCCGCCCTGCCCCATGTGTTTGAGCGCTTGCTGAGTGGCGACGAAGACGCCGGTCACGTTCACCGCAAGGATGCGTTGAAAGTCCTCGAAGGCGATGTCCTCCGGGGCGCCAAGCAGGCTGATACCAGCGTTGTTGACCAGAATGTCGATCTTGCCAAAACGCTGTGCAACCTCGGCAATCGCTGCACGTACAGCCTCGGGATTGCCCGCATCGGCCGCCAGCGCCACAGCCAGGCCGCCCGCCGCAACGATTTCCTGCACGACCGCTTCGGCGCGATCTGGCGATGCGTTGTAGGTGATAGCGACGGTGGCGCCATCTGCCGCGAGCCGCTTGGCGATTGCTGCGCCGATGCTGCGTGAGCCTCCGGTCACGATGGCGATTTTGCCGGTCAGTGGAAGCGTAGAAGTGTTCATGGTCGAGCCTCTGGGTGGTTGGAGTTGATGAGGCTATGAGACGCCTTTTGATCTTCCACCAGTAGTGGAAGCCTACTAGAATCACTTTCAATCATTCGTTGAAGGTGCGCAGATGGAAACCTTAGGCAATTTGCTCTCATTCGTGCGCAGCGCCGAGGCGGGAAGCTTCTCTGCGGCGGCGCGGCGCCTGGGCCTGACTCCCGCGGCGGTCAGTCGCAATGTCGCGCAGCTGGAGGCCAACCTCGGCGTACGCTTGTTTCAGCGCAGCACGCGCAAACTCACGCTGACCGAAGCGGGAGAACGCTTTCTGGCCAACGTCGGTTCGGGACTGGAAAGTGTTCAAGCGGCGATTGCCGACGTGGCCGGCAATGCCGGAGAGCCTTCAGGGCTTTTGCGTCTGAGCGCAGCACCCGGTTTCGCCAGGGATTTTCTGCTGCCGCTGATGCCCGAGTTTCTCAAGCAATACCCCGCCGTGACCCCTGAATGGCACGTCGACAATCGCCAGGTCGATCTCATCGCGGATGGATTTGATGCGGCTATCGGCGGCGGCATCGAACTCGCGCAAGGTGTCGTGGCCAGGGCCATCGCGCCGGCGCATCTGATTCTGGTGGCATCGAGGGAATACCTCTCGGCACACAAGCGCATCCGGCACATCGAAGAGCTGGCGACGCTGAATCATCTGGCCATGCGCTCGGTGCAGACCGGCAAGGTGCGCAGCTGGATGCTGCAAGGCCCCGACGGGCAACGGGCACCGCTGGAGTTGGCGCCGCGCCTGTTGGTCAACGATCCGCAAGCGCTGTGTCAGTGCGCGCGACTGGGGTTGGGGGTTGCGCTGTTGGCAGTTCCGGATGTTTTGCCTTATCTGCAGGACGGTACGCTGGAAAGGGTTTTGCCCGATTGGTATGTCGATGCAGGGCAGATCTATTTGTATTTCTCCAGCCAGAAACTGTTGCCGGCAAAAACCCGGGCGTTTGTGGATTTTCTGGTCGGTCAGGCTCGAGAGGATGGGTGGGCAACTGGACTCGATGCTCGGGCTTAAAAGCAAGTTATACGACCTCTGAAACTCAACCAGCATCACGCCTACGCGGTCTTTCAAGCCTTTCTAGCTTGCCGCGTCTGCTCGATTACGGTACAAATCGGGCAGTTGTACGACAACATAATAAAAACCTGAGCCACCCCGAGTGGCTATCATTTTTGAGATCTGCCATGTCCCGTCCTGAGTTTGCGCCAACCGTCCCCCCGCCCTTCCCTCGTTATCTCGCCGTGATCATTCTGTTGTGCATGGGCTGTGCGTTCGCCGGCAACCACGTCGCGGCACGGGTGGCTTTTGATGATGGCGCGGGCGTGTTGCTGGCGATTCTGATGCGCTCGGGCGGGACCTTGCTGGTTCTGGCCATTCTCGTCCTGTGGCAGCGGCAAAGTCTGCGTCTGCCGACGGGAGCGTGGCGTTGGCAACTGTTGTTGGGCCTGCTGATTACTGCGCAGAGCCTGTGTCTGTACTCCGCTGTCGCGCGGGTCCCGGTCGCTTTGGCGCTGCTGGTGGCCAACGTGTTTCCGATCCTGCTCGCCTTGCTGACCTGGGCGCTGGGCGGCCCACGACCAAGCGCGCGCACCGCGATGTTGATGGGCTTGATTCTCGTCGGGCTGGTGTTCGTGCTGGACGTCCCCGGACGTCTGTCAGACAGCGCGAGCGTCGGCCCGGAATGGCTACTGGGCGTCGCACTCGCCTTCTGCGCCGCCAGCGTCTTCGCCTGCGCGCTGTGGATCACCGACCACAAACTGTCGCAGGTGCGCGGCTCGGTGCGCAGCCTGCTGACTATCTTCATCGTGTTCAGCAGCGTCAACCTGGCCGGCCTGACCGGCGCCCTCCCCGGCGGACTCAACCTCCCCGCCACTTCAACCGGCTGGCTGGCCCTTGCCACGCTTGTCGTGCTCTATGGGACCGGCTTCATTGTGTTGTTCATTTCCGTGCCCCGACTGGACATGCCACGCAACGCCCCGGTGATGAATATCGAACCACTGGCGACATTGTTGATGGGCTGGATTGTGCTGGATCAAATGCTCAGCAGAGGGCAGATCGTGGGTGGAGTGATTGTGGTGAGCGGGATTGTTTTGCTGACGTATCGGAAGGCTGCGGTGAAGGTTGGGGTGAAGGCTGAGGTTTGAGGGGGTCTAGTAGCGGGACTCTTGGTTGGCGAGTCCTGCTTATCGCCCCCGGCTCGATACCGAATCAGCAGAATTGCAGGCTCTCGAGGTCTACCTGGGCATAGCTTCCTATTTCACCCCTGTAGAGATAAATCGCAGTTACCTCCAGCTCCGTTCGTAAGAATTCCGCCAGCGTTCTGAGTCTGGTCTTTGTGGTCATGGCAGGGCGTACATAGATTGCCAGCGTACGAAATTCGCTTGAGCAGATCTGCGCCAATAACCGGTTTCCCCGTACCTCCCAACCGCGCGCGGATTCTTTGTCGTCATTTGGTTCAGCGCCGCTGGCGCTCCCTCCCCCGGCTCGCAGAAACGTTCGACCTTGTTCGTAGCGGTAGTTTTTCGGCGGGTTTGGAACGTAACCACTCAATCCTTGATTCCTTGTTCTGATCCTTGAAGAACGGCCCGAAGGGTGACAGTCGAGCCCGGGTGGTGCAAGCCGTGGCCGTGTGCCAGCCATGGCGCGCCCGGGGATTGCGACGAGGTTTTGCGCTCGTCGCATTGCGGGTCATTTGGCTATTTCGACTTTGTCCAACGCCTGATTGACCGCGATTTCGCCGAGCATGACGACCTGGGCGATGCCTAGAAGGGTTTTGCGGCGCGGGTTGTCGAGCAGCGCGGCGAAGTCGTAGAGCATGGTGGTGGCCGAGCCGAGGGATTCGCTGGCGTTGGCCAGCAGGGATTCGGTGTCGTATTTCGGGTTGGCGAGGAACATCTGTTCCGGGGTGTTGGTGCTGGCCAGGATGTCTGCCGGGCCGAGGTAGTGATCGAGGGCGCGTTCGGCGGCTTCGTGAAGCTTTTTCGAGCCGCAGGATTCGTAGGGCGATGCGGGGTCGGTGGTTGGGGGATTGGGTGTGACTTTGAACATGGTGAAACTCCTGATTATTCGTCTGGAGCTACCAACATCACTTGCAGATGATGGGTGGCAGCTGTGTGCGGGTCTGCAAGACCGGGAAATCAGGAACCCGGCAGACCCGAAGGTCTCCCGCACAAAGCCGCCGTTGAGCGGACACGAACAAGTGTCCTTTGGCAGGGCTATGCGACTGATTCCGACGGGCTTGCAGACCCGATCACTGATGAGCAGTGACAGGAATCAAGTTACGGAGGGAACGGCAGACGCACAAGCCGGCGGATTCTGGCGTAGTCGTAGGGAATGGCGCAAGGCGTCGTAGCCGTTTGCTTAAGGCTGGAGTTACTGTTTAAACGGGCTGAGGGTTTTCTGTTTATGTAGTGGTGAATGAGCTGACGTCATCTCGAGCAGGCTCGCTCCTTGGTATTGGGACGTTGATTAACCAACACGAGCCTCACACCATCCGCCGCGAATCCCGCCGTACCGCCTGCGGCGGCACGCCAAAGCCGCGCATGAACACCTCGCGCATGTGCCGGCGGTCACGAAACCCGGTTTCCCTGGCGACTACATCCAGACTGTGACTGCTCTGCTCGATCAGCAAACGCGCCGCTTCCAGGCGCAGGCTCTCTATCGCCTTGGCTGGTGACTGGCCGGTTTCGGCGGTGAAAACGCGGGTGAATTGCCGCGGACTCAGGTGCACCACTTCGGCCAGTTCTTCGACGCTCAGCGGGCGATTGAGGTGCTTGCGCGCGTAATCCAGCGCACTCTGAATGCGATCGGATTTGGGCGACAGCGAGAGCAGTTCCGAATGCTGCGACTGGCCTCCGGACCTACGCTGATGCATCACCAGTCGATGGGCGACCGAGCGGGCGATTTCGCTGCCCAGATCCTTCTCGACCATACCCAGCGCCATGTCGACACCAGCGGTCATGCCCGCCGATGTCCACACCGGGCCGTCGATGATGAAGATGCGGTCGTCCTCGACATTCACCGACGGATGCATCCTGCGCAGCGCCGGGGCGAACGCCCAGTGCGTGGTCACGCGGCGGTTATCCAGCACTCCGGCCTGCGCCAGTACGAACGAGCCGGTGCAGATGCCGGCCACGCGGCGTGCGCCGTCGGCGAGCCCGCGCACGCTTTGCAGCACGTCAGCATCGGGCGGCGTCAGCGGAGTCAGCGTGCCAGCCACCAGCCAACTGTCGGCCAGCCCCGCCTGCGTCAGTGGCAACGTATCGACGTGCAAGCCCAGCGAGGAGCTGACGATGCCGCCGGCCTGGGAAAAGTTCTGCACCTTGTACACGGCTTTGCCGGTGACGATGTTGGCGAACTCGAACACCGACTGGGTCGCCAGCGCCATGACCTGAAAACCTTCCGTGAGCAGATAGCCGACTCGATGCATGGTCGCGCTCCGTTGTTGAATGTCCTGAAACACTACCACATACGTCATTCAGGTCGGAGCAGGTTTTCTCCATCATGGCTTGCCATACCAATCAATCCACTCGCGGGACGCAGCTCATGAAACTTGAAGCCAACACGATCTTCATCACCGGCGGCACTTCCGGCATCGGCCGCGCACTGGCCGAGGCCCTGCATCAGCGCGGCAACAAGGTCATCATCGCTGGTCGTCGCCAGACCCTGCTGGCAGAGATTGCCCAAGCGAATCCGGGCATCGACACCGTGCAGCTGGACATCAACGATGCGCAGCAGATCAAGGACGTCGCCGCCGAAGTCATCCGCCGCCATCCGTCGTTGAACGTAATCATCAACAACGCCGGGATCATGCCCTTCGACAACGCGGGTTCCGGCGACTTCAACGATGAACAGGCCGTCGGTCTGTTGCAGACCAACCTGCTCGGCCCAGTGCGCGTCAGCGCGGCGTTCGTCGAACACCTCAAGCGCCAGCCCGAGGCCTACATCATCAACAACAGCTCGGTACTGGCCTACCTGCCGCTGGCGACCACGGCGCTATATTCGGCGACCAAAGCGGCGATCCATTCCTACTCGCTGTCGCAGCGTTTCATGCTGCGCGACACCAGCGTCAAGGTCCTGGAAATCGCGCCGCCTTGGGTTGATACCGACCTGATTCACAAGAGCGGCGACGAGCGCGCCATGCCGCTGGGCGAGTTCATCGAGGAAACCCTGATCAAGCTGGAAACCGCCACCACCGAAGTGCTGGTTGACCGAGTCTTGCCGCTGCGAGCCAACCAGGGCGCGAACGAGCACGGGTTGATCGAGCAGTTCAACCTGTCGCTGCTGGAAAATCCTATTCCGGTGGCCTGAACTCACCGACAGAAACACCCGGGCTCAATGCCCGGGTAGCCTGGCTGTTGATCATGTTCATTCACAACGCGGCAAGCCAAACACCACCCGCGCCCCGCTCGGCTCATTGCGCTCGGCCCACAATTTGCCGCCGTGTCCTTCAATGATCGTGCGGCAAATCGACAGGCCCATGCCCAGCCCGGTGGATTTGGTCGTGTAGAACGCCGTGAACACTTGCTCCGCCCGCTCGCAGGCAAAGCCCGGCCCTGAATCGCTGACACTGATGTGCACGTTATCACCCAGCGCCTCACTGCGAATCAGCAGACGTCGCTGCCCCTCTGCCATGATCGTCATGGCTTCGAGGCTGTTGATGATCAGGTTAAGCAGCACCTGTTGCAGTTCGACCCGGTCCGCCACTACGAAAGGCAAATCTGCCGCCAGCTCAACGCTGACTTCGGCGCCGTGCTTGAGCGCTTCGCCACGGCTGAAACCGACCATTTCTTCAATCAGCAGATTGAGGCTGACAGGCTGACGCTGCGGTGGCGTTTTGTGAATCAGCGCGCGGATGCGCCCGAGTACGTCGGCGGCGCGGTTGCCGTCGAGAATGATATGCCGCAGGCCCTGCTCGACTTCGTTGATATTTGGTGGCTTTGCACCGAGCCAGCGCAACGCGGCATTGGCATGGGTCACCGTGGCGGCGATCGGCTGATTGACTTCGTGGGCAATCGATGCGGCCAACTGGCCCATGGTTGCCACACGATTGGCGTGGGCCAGTTCCGTTTGCACCTGACGATAACGACGCTCGCCTTCGCGCACTTGCTCTTCAGCCAGCTTGCGTTCGCTGATATCCAGCACAAAGGCCAGGCCCTGTTGCTGACTCGCTTCGAAGGCGGCCAGACCGACAATCACCGGCAGCCGACTGCCGTCCTTGCGGATGTACTCCTTTTCGAATGGCTGGGCCCGGCCGGTGTGGATCGCCGTTGCCAGTGCAATATCGCTGTTAGCGCGCATCGCCGGCGGGGTCATGTCACGCCAATGGACATTGCCCGAAAGCAACTCATCACGGGTGTAACCGACCATGCGCAGGAACGCGTCGTTGGCCTCGATGATTTCCCCTTCCACGCCCCAGACGATGATGCCGATGATGTTGGCGTCGACCAGCCGACGGATCTTCGCTTCTCGCTCGGCGAGGTCGCGGTACAGGCGCGCGTTGTCCAGCGAGATCGCTGCCTGCGACGCCACCAGGCGCAACACGGCGAGACGCGTCGGGCTGAACACCCCGGCGGACAGGTTGTTTTCCAGATACAGCGCCCCGGCGACCCGCGCCTGATTCATCAATGCCAGGCAAAGGATCGAGCGCGCGCCTCGTTGCTGAACGTATGGATCAGCGGCGAACAGCGGATCGGCAACCGCGTCGTCCAGGCACAGGTTTTCGCCGGTGCGCAGCGTCTGGTAGAGCACCGACTCTGCCAGCGCCACCGTGTGCAGCGGCGCGTTGCACAACTGCGTGGCACCGTCGCCGATACGGGTTCGCGCAGCGACATAGGGAACGTCGGCGTTCAACAAAATAAGCAGGCCATGCTCGGCCCCGGCCTGTTCGATCGCGGTGCGCATCACCGTTTCGATCAAACGGTCCAGGACGATCTCGCCGGAGACTGCTTGAGAGACCTTGAGCACCGTTGCCAGGTCGAGATGTTCAACTGGCGTAATGAGCGTGGTGACCGGATTCGGTTGCGCCTCTTCGGCACGCAGAAAACGATGACGTCGCTCCAGCTCCCGCACCTTGCCAGCAGCCCCCCAACGCAGATAGGCATAACGTGCGTCGCGCAGGTAGACGCGGAATATCCTGGCCAGACCGCGAGCGCTGTAGAACCGTGCGGCCAGTTCGTTGGCCAGCGCTTGGATATGGAGCAAACCATTGTCCTGAGCCAATTGAATGGCTTGCTCGTACTGCAATTCGGCTTCGAGCAACTGCCCGGTGACGCGCGCCATTTCCGCGCCGACCAGCGCCACCTGACTGGCGAAGGTCTCTGCACACAAGCGCGCCCACGTCTGCAACTGTTCATGATGTTGACCCAGACGCTGCAAAGCACCGGCGTCAGTTTCGCCGTGGGCCGCCAAGGTCAAAGCCGCGTAGAAATGGTATTCGGCCTCCTCGAAAAACGCCGAAACCACCCACAAAAGTCCCTGCGCCTGGGCCGCGCACTCAGCGGCCGCCGCGTAATCCCCGGCCAGATAGCGCGCCTGCAACTTGCGTACCCAGTACTTGCCGCGCGCCAGCGCCAGATCCGCCGAACCGGCCAGATGCGCTTCGACAGCTGTTTCATCGAACCCCTCATCGTCGAAACAGCCGAACGTCGGCGTCTGCCCGCGCAGCATGCGGATCAGCGTCAACTGGCAGCGCATGAAATCCGCCACCAGACCGAAACCGACCTTTTGTGCATAGACCAGCCCTGATTCCGCTTGCGCCTGCACCTCGGCCAGCGGCTCGCCGATAAACAACAGATCGGAAATCAGGCTGTTTCCAGCGAACGCTGCATACGGCAGATCGCCGCTGCGATGGGCCGCGTTGAGCGCACGGCGCAACAGTTCGCGGCACTCGCGCACTGGCCGCATCCAGCGCACCACGAAGATCGAGAAGCACAACCAAGTGCTCGCTTCATAACGCGTGAGCCCGCGCCGATCAACCAGATCGCAGCCCAGACGGCCAAATCGATAACCAGCGGCATAGTCGCCAAAACGCGGCCCCGACACGCGCCCGAAGTTGGCATAGAGCAGGCAGGAGGCGTCGCAGTTGCCATATTGCAGGCTCAGGCTGATCGCTTTGCAAATGGTCAGGCTGGCGAGGTTCAGATCCGACTGCACCGCCGGCGCGAAAAGTTTGCCCAGCGCATCGAGGGTGGCCCGCGCGGCAGGATCCTCCATCAGCGGCAAGTCGATCATCTGCTCGATACTGCGCCCGCGCAGCCTGGTCCAGACCTGCTGATATTCGTCGCGCACCTGAATATCGTCCGGACGCGCTGGCCAATCGATGCCGACCTGACGCAGAAAGGCCAGACACACCGTCACCGCCCGGTCACTGCGATCGAGCAGCAAGTAGACATCCATCTGCATGCACGCCACCGCCGCGCGCTCGACGGTGGTCACGGCGCGCTCGGCCAATGTCGCCAGGCGCGAGTCGGCAAGCTGCAGTTGGCCGGTGAGAAATTCGCACTCGGCACGGTTCAGCTCCAGAGCGAAACCCAGTTCATGCCGACTGTCATAACCCTGCTCGCCCAACAGTTCTGCGCCGGCGCCCAGATAGGTCAGTGCTGAGGTATAAGCGGTCGAGGCCTTCGCTCGCTGGCCGGCGAGCAGGTTGAACTCGGCCAGCTGCTCGCGCTCGGCACGCAGGCTGATCAGATGCGCACCGCGATTGAGCTGGCCGACAATCTCGAAGATCGCCTCCTCGCGCCGCTCACCCTGGGTTTGCAGTGCCAGCAGCCGGCCGATGCGCAGGTGCATTTGCGCCCGTTCGGTTTCCGCGATCAGCGAATACGCCGCCTCATGGATGCGATCATGCACAAACCTGTAGGCACCGTCCTGACGCTCGACCAACTCCAGCCGCACCGCCGGCGACAATGCGGAGTGAACGTGAGGCACCGGCACATCAAGGACTGTGGCCAGCGTGTCGAGACGCGCGACGTTGCCCAGGCAGGCCAGTTGTTGCAGCGCCTGGCGGGTTTCCTGGGGCAGCCGCGCCAGTTTGCCGACCATCAAATCGACGACATTGTCGGTGTAGCCCTTGCCGTTGATCAGGTGCACATCCCACCGCCAGCGCTGGCGCGCAGGCTCGTATGTCAGCAGCTTCTCCTCGGCCAGGGCGTGCAGAAACTGGATAACGAAGAACGGATTGCCAGCGGTCTTGTCCAGTACCAGCCGCGCCAGCGCGACAATGCTCGCCGGCGGGCAGCGCAGTGACTCGCTGATCAGTTGTTCGATGTGCGCGCCAGCCAGTGGCGCCAGACGAATTTCGTCAATGTGTACGTCGGCGTGATGCAGGGTCTTGAGTGTGCGGCTGAGTGGGTGATCGCCATCTACCTCGTTGTCGCGATAAGCACCGACCAGCAGCAGATGAGGGGTCTCTGCGCGACTGAGCATATCTTCGAGCAGATCAAGGGTGGCCGCGTCGAGCCATTGCAGGTCGTCAAGGAACAGCGCCAACGGATGCTCGGCCTGAGCGAACACGCCGATAAAACGCTGCAAGACCTGAAGGAACCGCTGCTGCGCCTGTTGCGGCTCCAACTCAGGCACGGGCGGCGGCTCGCCGATGATCAGCTTGAGTTCGGGGATCAGATCGGTGATCAACCGCGCATTCGCTTCCAGTGCCCGCAACAGTGCTTCGCGCCAGCCCGCCAGTACGTCGGTGCGCTTACCCAATAGCGTCCGCACCAGCCCCTGAAAGGCCTGAACCAGGGTCGAATAAGGCACGTCGCGCTGGTACTGGTCGAACTTGCCGGCGGCGAACAAGCCACGCGACGGCACCAGCACCTTGTGCAGTTCACTGACCACCGACGATTTGCCGATGCCGGAATAGCCGGATACCAGCACCAGTGTCGGCGCGCCTGTCTGCACCACATTGGCGAAGGCATCGATCAACGTTTGCACTTCGTGTTCGCGGCCGTAGAGTTTTTCCGGAATCAGCAAGCGCTCGCAGGCGCCCTGCTCGTTCAACGTGAACGTCTCGATCTGCCGCATACGGCGCCAGTCATCGAGGCAACGGCGCAAGTCATGCTCGACACCGGCTGCGCTCTGATAGCGTTCCTCGGCCGTTTTCGCCAGCAGTTTCATGACCAGTCGCGAGAACATCGGCGGCACCGTCGCCACCCGTTCACACACGGGCATTGGCAGCCGCGCGATATGGCAATGCACCCACTCCGTCGGGTCATTTGCACTGAACGGCAGCGAGCCGGTGAGCATCTGGTAAAGCGTCACGCCAAAGGCATACAGATCACTACGCGAATCGATCGAACGATTCATCCGCCCGGTTTGTTCCGGCGCCATGTAGGCCAGCGTCCCGGCGATAGATTCCGGTGGCGTGGGCGCTTGCCGCTCCCGTGGCAAGCGCGTGGCCAGGCCGAAGCCGGTCAGCCGCGCCTGCCCATCATGACAATGGACAAAAACATGCTGCGGTTTCAGGTCTTTGTGCACCAGACCACGCTGATGCATATGGCCCAGTGCCTTGGCGATGTTCGTGGCCAATTCCAGACAGGTTTCGATATCCAGCGGGGCGACCAGCAACCGCGACAACGGCTCGCCGCCCGGATCGTCGAACAGCAGACGAACTCGGGTGCCCGTACGCTCGAAAGCTGTCGGCTGCAACGCCCAGGCAGGATTGAGGTCGTCCCTGAGGCTGTATTCATGCGCCAGACGCTCCAGGGTGCTCGGCAATGGCTGGCCCATCGCCGGACGCACCGCCAGTAGGCTGCCATCATTCGAACCGCGCTCACGGGACAGCACCCGCTCGCCGTCGTCCCACAAAATCTGTTTTCTGCTGGCCATCTGCGTCAACACTGCTCAGGTTTTTTGCCGCACGGTGAGTTGCACGTCGCCAGCGCTCAGGGGTTGCGCTGGACAGGCTCGATGCCCAGCGCTTCTGCGATACGCACCAGATCGGCCACTGAACGTGCGGCCATTTTGCGCATGACCTGGCCACGGTGGACCTTGACCGTGACCTCGCTGAGGTTGAGCTGTCCGGCAATCTGTTTGTTCATCAGCCCGGCAATGACGAAGCCGAGCACTTCGCGCTCACGTGCGGTCAGGGTTTGGTAAGCCCGACACAAAACGGCGCCGGAGTGTTCGGCTGCCAGCCGCGCACGGTCGCGAGCCAACGCACTGGCCACGGCGTCGAGCATGTCCTGATCACGGAACGGCTTGGCCAGAAAATCCACCGCGCCGGCCTTCATCGCCTTGACGCTCATGGCGATGTCGCCGTGGCCGGTCATGAACACCACGGGGATGCGCAAGCCGTTTTTTTCCATCTGTTTCTGAAACGTCAGGCCACTTTCGCCGCGCAGGCGCACGTCGAGCACCAGGCAACCGGGTACCTCACGTTGCGCTTGCGCGAGAAAATCTCCGGCGCTGTCGAAGGTTTGCACCTGGAGGCCGATCGAGCGCAGCAAGCTGTCGAGCGCCTGGCGCATCGAGGCATCGTCATCGACCACGTACACCACTGGCTCGCCGAGCACGCCGGGACTTTGCGCAGGGCTGGAATGCGACCACAAGGTCATTGTGTCTCCTCGGCGAGATCGCAGCACGCGTTGGGCTGGTCAATAAATCTAGTTCAGGATGGCCACCGCATCCAGACACCTGCCGGACGGTCAGCAATCAGGCTAACAGTCAGCGCCATTGCCGGCCGGCCAGAAACCCCTGAAAATCGGCCAGGCTGAGGCAGTCCGCCGCCAGCGCTGCAAACAGGCAGGCCCGCGATGTCCACTCATCCCGCTTTTACAACGGCTCCGCGCGACGTGGTGTTCATCGCCTACCCACGCCTGAGCCTGCTCGATCTCAGCGGTGCGCAAACCGTGTTCTGGGCCGCGAGCAAAGCCATGGCCGAGCGCGGGCAGTCTGGATATCAACTGCACACCGCCAGCCTCAACGGTGGCTTGATCCAGACCGTCGAAGGGCTGTCCATCGACACCCAAGCGTTAACCACGCTCAACACCGCCGCGCTGGACACGCTGGTCGTGCCCGGCGCCCCTGACATCTGCCAGACCCTTGAGAAGCACCGCGAACTGAGCGACTGGCTGCAGGACCATGCTCACCTCGCCCGCCGCGTGGTCTCGGTGTGCAGTGGTGCGTTTCTGCTGGCTCAGGCCGGATTGCTCGACGCCCGCCGCGCTGCCACTCACTGGGCGATGTGCGACGCTTTGCGCGATCGCTTTCCAGCGGTCGAGGTAGATGCCGACGCGATCTTCATTCAGCAAGGCAAGGTCTGGACCTCGGCCGGAGTCACCGCCGGGATCGATCTGGCGCTGGCGCTGGTCGAGGCCGATTGCGGCCGTGAAGTGACGTTGCAAGTCGCGCGGGAATTGGTGGTGTACATCAAACGCCCCGGCGGCCAGGCGCAATACAGCACGCTGCTGCAATCGCAGGCGCAGGACGCTGCAATGTTCGATGATCTGCACCTTTGGCTCATGGAGCGCCTCGGCGATCCGAATCTGACGGTGGAGCGCCTCGCCGAGCAAGCCGCAATGAGCCTGCGCAACTTCACGCGGGTCTATAAAGCGCGCACCGGGCGCACACCGTCGAAAGCGCTCGAGCTGTTCCGACTCGAAGCGGCCAAACGCCTACTGGAAAACTCCCCGCACAAAATCGAACGAATCGCCCGCATCTGCGGCTTCAACGATGAAGAACGCCTGCGCGCCTGCTTCCAGCGCCACCTGTCGATCTCCCCGCGCGACTACCGCAGTCGCTTCAGCCGCGATGGCTGAACCGCTATACCTACGTATAGTTTTGCCCGCTGGCCATCAGCGTATGGTGCAAGAACGACAGGAGTCACCAGCTCGGCCGCCCGGCCCGGGAGCGTTATGCACAAGACGCATGTCATTGCGGTAGTGGACGACGACGAGGCAATGCGCACATCGCTGAGCAGCCTGCTGCGGGCGTCGGGGTATCAGGTGTTCTGCTATGCGGCGCCGGCGGACTACCTTGACTCGGACGGGCCGGTGCAGACTGATTGTTTGATCTCCGATATTCAGATGCCGGGCATGGGTGGTTTGCAGATGCTGGATGCACTGCGGGCGCGAGGCTGGCGGATGCCGGTGATTTTTGTGTCGGCGGATCAGAGTGGTTTGCTTTGCGCCAAGTTTCGAGAAGCCGATGTCGTTGCCTGCCTGCGTAAACCCTTTGCGGCGGACGAGCTACTTGCCTGGGTTGAGTTTGCACCGCGTAAATCTGAAAACACTTGATAAGGCCCTCATCGCATTGAATTGCGTGTCGCCTGGATTTATCGCCCCCTATCGACTCGGTCGATCAGGCCGATTTCTGACAGAAGACAACACGGTCGGCTCCCTCTCCTCGAGGAGAGGGCTGGGAGCGAGGGGAAGCTCCAGAGATTACGGAGGTAGTTGAGCTACCCCATTTCCTTAAGCGCTGACTTGATCACACGGAAATGAGATGCGCCTCAGAATCTAGAATCAAAGCGCCACTAACTGCCACTGCAAACTCCGCCTGTCACCCTCCACCCCGTTCAAAAAGGACCAGAACAAGGAACCAAGGATTGAGCGGCTACGTCCCCAACCCACCCAAGGGTTACCGCAACACCGGCGTCGAACCTGTCGACCTAAACGCCCAACACTGGGCGCAATACAAAGAACTCCCGCCAGCGCCAGACGCGAAACCCGGCCTCAAGGGTTGCGTCTTCGCCAAAAGCTGCAACCTGCCCGACGGCGAAATCAACCACAGCAACCCGACAGGGTTCGTCCCCGTTGAAAAACTGGCGGACTACGGGCTATGGGCCGTTTTGGCCACTGGCGCAGCGATTACCGCCGAAGGCACGTCCCTCCAGTTTGTCGGCGGCTCCGCAACCGGTAGTGCCGTTGCCCATCGGCTGGGTGGCTCACTCGCGCTAGGCCTACTCGACGGTGCAGGCGCCATGGCAGCAGGCGCGGCCGTGGGCACGGTGGCGCTATTGATGCCCAACACCAGCATCGCCCCGGACAGTGCCTTCTATAAGGACGAGCAATACGCCACGCTTGAAACCGGCCGAACGCGTGTTCGTGTCAACGTAAAAACGTTGCCGGACGGCTCCGTCAACGCCTACGGCTTTTACACCGGCGGCAAGAAGGACTGGGAAAATGTACCGGTCATCAAAGCGCAGAAAGACGGCGAAAAATTCATCGCCGACATCGGCGACGGCATCGGTCTGACCTGGACACCCGGAGCAAGCTCCGATGGAGTGCTGGGGATCCCAGCGCTGGAAGGTGCCCCTCAGCTACCTCCCGTCTGGGTCTATCCGCCGACACCTCAGTCGGACACGCTGCTGGCCAACCCCGCGCACCCACCTGAGTTCCAGGATGCGATCATCTGGTTCCCGGAGGATGCGGGGATTGAGCCCATCTACATCGTGCTCAGCACGCAGCTAGAGAAGAATAAGCAAAAGGGCAAAGCGTTCGAAGAAGCGTCTTTTGACGAATTCAGTAAGATCAAACCTGAAGCCGCTCGTGAGGTCACCGTCAAAACCGACAGCGGTGTACGCACGCGCATTGATATGATGGGCCGCGATGCGGACGGCAACATCTCCTGCGTCGAATGCAAATCTTCTGAAACAGCGCCACTGACGCGCAACCAGAAACTGGGCTTTCCAGAAATAGAAAAGACCGGCGCAACCGTCGTCGGCAAAGGTAAACCCGGCTTCACCGGAGGCACCCGAATCCCACCCACCAGAGTCGACATCATTCGACCTGACCCGACCCTCTGAGGGAGCAGACATGTCCATCACCGAAACAAAAGTCGTCGACATCATCGCAGTGCCCGAGTGGGAACCCGACAATGTCGTACTCGTCATCACTGATCACTTGGAATGGGGCGACAAAGCCCAACAGGGTGAACACCTGTTGTTGCTACAGGAGAAGATCAATACCTACATCGCCTTCATCGAGAGCGGCGAACTGCTGGAAAGCTATCCGCCAGCCAAGGGCAAGAATCCGAAAATTCGCATCAATGGTTTATATGAGCTACCTGAGCAAGGTGAAACCTTTGTCGACCGCGTGACCGAGGTACTCAAAGGCGTAGGCATCGGAATGGAATTTGTGCTTAAGGACGACTTTGCTGTTCGACACTAGGCGTGTGAGCTAGTAGAGCTAAAGCAAAGCAAAGGGCGGCAAGCCACAGAGCTGTAGCTCGGTTCCCTCAGAGGGATTGAACAAACCGGCTGGAGGCCAAGGATCCGCAGTGTCCTTAACAGACCCGAACATTATCGATATGTGAAGAATCCCCAAATCGGACAGTGGCGCCATCATCCTGGGCATCGCTGACCACCTAGGATGGGGCAATAAGACCCTACAAGCCGAGCACCTGCTCGCGCTACAACGGAAGATAAACGGCTACATCGCTTTCATCGAAAGCGGTGAGATCTATAACAAGATTCCCGCTGCACTCGGCAAGTCACTTGTAATCCGTGTTTACGGCAAGTACGAGGTTTCGGAGCAGGGGGAATTGTTCTTCGAGCGCGTGGCCGAGCTCCTGAGAAAAATGGGAATCGGTTTTGAGTTCGTTTTCAAAGCAGACTAAGCGCTATGTCATTTGTGATCCCAGTGTTGACAAGTAATTTTTTCACCTGCCAGCCGAGGCGTTTTTCTGCTGATCTACGGCCAACAGTGGAAGAGCTAAAAAGCCCGTCTACGACGCGACTTGCTTGAAACTCTCCGCCCCACGGCGCAACGGCCTTGAGATCGGCCTAAACAGATTCGGGTCTCCGATATTCTGAAAAGGTGAGATGAGCAGGCACGTACAGCGCATAAACACGACTTGGCAAGCACGTTTAAATTACACCGATTTCTCCTCCAAAAAGCCTACAACGCCTTGCGCCGCTGCCTACGGGTACTTCAGAATCCGCCGGCTTGTGCGTCTAGGCTGCGGGTCCTATCGTTTGTCGGTCACTGAAATAGGTGATCGGGTTTGGTAGCCCGCAGTGTTAGATATACAGATCTGCCGTCGAGATTTCTGTCTCGGATTTGCGGTGGCCATGTATAGGGCGTCCTAGGACGCGCCGGATCCTAACACCCGGTCTACCAACCTGTGCATGGCCGCCACCCTTCGTTTGGTAGCGAAAGGGTGAAGCCTCCCTTAAATGTGTTAGGAGCTTCATCAATGTTCAAAGTAACCCCAAACCCGCCGGAAGCGGATTCAATCCCGTACGACCCTGCTCTGGAACCTCAGCGGATAAAAGATGCGGCTGCTCGCGCCATCAACTTTTACCTCGACCCTCAGACGCTCAAAACCACCATTCCCAAGCGCCAGCCAGGCAGGATCTTTCTCATTGACCCGACGGTGGATGAGGAAACGTTGCTCGTCGAAGCCTGTGAATCGCTGGCAGCCGCCAATGACATGGCCCGCGAAATCGGCGGCGTGATTGACCATCCACAGCGTCGATCGCTGCTGATGTTGCAGCAGGTGATCATGTTGAGTGAGCTCATCGTCAATCGCGTGCTCGACAGCCGACGCGTGTCGAACTAGCCGGCCATCGAGGCATGAGGGGGCGTGCTCCCCTCACTGCCAGCGGACGCGCCACAGCCGTGGCGCGTCGTCCTCATACCCAGACGCTCAAGCGGCGCTCATCGGAGTTTCAGCTGATGTCACAGACACCGTCCCATCCGCCGGTCACCGAATCGGTATCGCCTTATGAATCCTTCCATTCAAAAAAACTTCACGACGCCGCCGAGCGCGCGCTCGACCATTACCTCGCGCCGGCCAAGATCAACGCCACGCCCTACAGTCCCAACACGTTGTTTATGGTCAATCCTGAGTCCGACACAGAATCACTGTTGGTCAACGCTTGCGAATCCCTGGCTTCCGCCACGGTGATGCTCAGCGATTTCGCCGGAATGCTGGAGGGTTCACGACGCAATACCCTGTTGGGCATCGCGCAGGTGGTCATGCTAGGAGAATTGGCCGTCAACAAAGCGTTGGATAACGTAGTGCCCACAGACTGAACAACGGCATCGGCCGCGCAGGCGTGCTGGCACCTGCGCTGCGTCGCCCATTTCAGCGAGGTGGGCGCTGTCCAAGCTGACCAGAAAGCTGCGAATGTTGTTCTGCACCGCGCGGTTGATCGATTCCTTGATTCTCACCAGCTCCGAAAAAGGCATAACCCGAAAGGACTTCGCCGATCGCGGCGATGTTCGTTTCGAACAACACCTCGCCCGGTATTCCCACCTCGCCCCCCATACCTTCGTATACCCCCCTTCCACCCATGCGTAGCCCACGCACACCGATGGACAACTGCGCTCGCAGCCTCCCCGCCCTAGCATGGCTCTACACAGCGGGCGATTGAGCGCCAGGCAGTACGGCAAGCAGTTACGGCGGCCAGTGATCGTCACGCCAGAGTCCGCATCAGACTCGGGTGTCATCCATCCATCAGCGTCAGGGAGCACATTATGAAACAGCAATTATTGGTGATCGGTGCAGGGTTCGGCGGGCTGTGGAGTGCGCTGAGCGCTGCGCGTTTGCTGGATATGCATGCCCGTCAGGATGTCGAGATCACGCTGCTCGCCCCGCAAGCCGAATTGCGTATTCGCCCGCGCTTCTACGAGCCGGACGTGCACAGCATGTACGCGCCGCTCGACGCGCTGTTCGATGCGGTGGGTGTGCGCTTCGTCAAAGGCACCGCTGAAAGCATCGACGCCCGGGCGCGCCGAGTCGGCTACCGCGACGAGGCCGGGCGTCCGGGTGAACTGGCCTACGATCGGCTGGTTCTCGCCAGCGGCAGCCAGCTCGCTCGGCCTCCGGTGCCTGGCCTCAAGGAGCATGCGTTCGATGTCGATCAGATCGAATCCTCGGCGCGTCTGGAACGTCATCTCATCGCCCTCGGCAACCAACCGCCCAGCGTTGCGCGCAACACCGTGGTGGTCGCGGGTGGCGGTTTCACCGGGATTGAAACTGCGACGGGAATGCCGGCGCGCCTGCGTGCGATCCTCGGTGAGGATCAAGACCTGCGCGTGATCATTGTCGATCGCAGCAAGGACATCGCCGCGACCATGGGTGATGGCATTCGCCCGTCGATCATCGAGGCGTCCAATGACCTGGGTATCGAATGGATCGTCGATGCCAGCGTTGCCGCTGTGGATGCCAATGGCGTCACCCTCGCCGATGGCCGCCACATCGAAAGCCAGACCGTGATCTGGACCGTAGGTTTCCGCGCCAGCCCGCTCACCGAACAACTCGACGCCGAACGCGATGGCCAGGGCCGCCTGCACGTCGATGGCAACCTCAAGGTGCACGGCATCGATCACGTCTTTGCCGCTGGTGATGTCGCTCGCGCCGCCACAGACGACTTCGGCAACTATGCTGCGATGTCTTGCCAGCACGCGATCAGCCTGGGTCGCTACGCCGGCAACAACGCCGCCGCCGATCTACTCGGCGTCGCTCCGACAATGTATCGCCAGCCCAAGTACGTGACTTGCCTGGATCTGGGCGCCTGGGGCGCGGTATACACCGAAGGCTGGGATCGTCAGCTGAAGCTGGTGAAGGCCGAAGCCAAAGAGCTGAAGACGCAGATCAACACGGTGTGGATCTACCCGCCCGCCGCAGATCGTCGCGCTGCCCTCGCGGCCGCCGATCCGCTGATCCCTGTAGCCTGATTTCACCTCCGCTTTAGCCCTGAAAACAAGGAGAACACCATGACCCTGCATCTGGATTCCTTCACCGCCAACCGCGCGGTGGCCCTGCAAACGCAAAGCGAAGAACTGGTGCCGTCGCGCTACGCCCTGCGCCTGGGCGACATTGACGTGATGGTGATCAGCGACGGCGTGTTGCCGTTGCCGACCCAGACCATGTCAACCAATGCCGACCCCGCCGACCGTGCCGCCTGGTTCAAGGAAATGTATCTGGGCCCTGACGCCTTCGACTGGGCGCTTAACGTGCTGGTGGTGCGTAGCGGCGAACAAGTCATCCTCGTCGACGCCGGCCTCGGTGGCCAATTCCCCGGTTTCCCGCGTGCCGGGCAGTTCCCCAAGCGCCTGGCCGCTGCCGGGGTGGATCTCGCCGACATCACTGATATCGTCATCACGCACATGCACATGGACCATATCGGCGGCCTGCTGGTCGACTCGGTGAAGAGCCGTCTGCGTCACGACGTGCGCATCCACGTCACCGCGGCCGAAGTGAATTTCTGGTCCACGCCAGACTTCACCAGCACCGACATGCCCGCACCAGTACCAGACGTCCTGCGCAGCACCGCCAACGCGTTCATCGACCACTATGAAAGCAAGTTGCACATCTTCGAAGACGAATGTCAGGTTGCACCTGGCGTAGTTGCAAAACTCACCGGTGGTCATACGCCAGGGCACTGCGTGGTCTACGTCAACTCCGGTGGCGAGCGCCTGACCTTTGCCGGTGACGCATTGTTCCCGGTGGCGTTCGATCACCCCGACTGGCACAACGGTTTCGAACACGATCCGGCCAAATCGGTGGAAGTGCGCGTGCGCATGCTCAAGGAAGCCGCCGCCAGCGGCGAGCTGTTCGTCGCCACGCATCTGGCCTTCCCTTCGGTGGGTAGGGTCGCGATCAATGGTGCTGCTTTCCGTTGGATACCTGCGATTTGGGATTACTGATTGCGCGCCTGAAATCTTCGCCCGGCTTCTGCCGGGCGAAACCTTTTTCACCGCCATTGCTACGCAGAGCCGTGCGGGCGGTGACCATCCTTCGGTTGCTGTGTACCCTTTCTGCATCAAGCAAATCTGTGCAGAGGAAAGGGTGTTGGCATATCTGGATTGGGTGCAATGGCCGGCGATGCTGGTCACCGTTCTGGCCGCGTGGCTGATCGGTTCGCAACGACCGCAACGGCGCATGAGCGGCTTCGTTTGTTTCAGTCTGAGCAATTTGCTGTGGGTGATCTGGGGCGTCCATGCCGGGGCTTACGCGCTGATCGTTCTGCAGCTTTGCCTGTTCCTGATGAACCTGCGCGGCTTCATGAAGAACCGCGTTTTAGAGCGCTGAGTGACGCTGATCATCCGGCCAGAAAATCCTTTGAATTTTTCTTGTCGGACAAAATCATTTACGTATGAGCGTAAGGAGGAACTCATGCGTAGCACCGATATTTTCGTCATCGAATACAAACATCACGACCAGCCAAAATCATTCGTCATCCGCGCCAAGAGTATGCGCAACGCCGACGCTTGGCATTGGGCGAGCTGTGACGCCGGTATTGCGCCGATTCCGAAACCGGGTAAACCACCGTTGAAAGTGGTTTCCAAACCCCAGGCCGAGCGTTATGGGATTACGGAGGTGAAGTGGCGCGAGACGGCTGCGCTGGACTGGACGGAGGCTTAGGCAAATCGGGTCGCCTGGCTGAGCTTGCACGTCAGCCAGGCGCTCCAGAACAGACTGCTGAAAAACCGTGTTGCATCGCCGAACCCGGCGTCATTCAGCAGTGCCTGTACCGCCGCCTCCGAGTGCGGCGGATCAGCGCCCTGCAAAATCTTCCCGAGTTTCGCCTGCACCTCGTCAGCGGTTGCGCCCTGCTGTCGCCAGCGCTGGCTCCAGGCTTGCAGCAGCAACGGCTGACTGGCGTAAGCGTAATGATTGCCGGCCACGATCAATGGCGCGCCGGGTTTGAGGCGGGCCTGAATGGAGCGCAGTATCTGTTGCTTGGCCTCATCACCGCCCAGGTGATGGAGTACACCGATCAGGGTGGCGGCGTCGAAAGATGCGTCGGCCGGCAAGTCTTCGACATGACCGAGATGCACATGGGTTCTGCTCAGCAGATCATTGGCGCGCAGATGTTCGGTCGCAGCATCGAGCATTGGCCCGGAAGGATCGACCGCAGTGAAGTGCCAATCCGGCTCCAGCGCGGCCATGGCGATGATTTCCTGCGCGGTGCCCCCCGCGCCCACCACCAGCACGTTTGCCGGACGCGACTGCCCAAGGCTGGCGGCGAGCATGCAGGCCGACAGGTCGTGACAGGCATCGTAGCCAGCCAGGGCAATGCGGCTTTGCCGGGCATATTCGTTGGCGCGGGAGGTGTCGAATTTGCCGGCGGCGTCAGTGGCGGGTTGGGTCATGGCGATTCTCCTTGTCTTTGCGACACGCTATGCGGTGAGCGTGGAGAAGAAAAATCCAATGATTTCATGGGGGGCATTCCGCTGGGGAATGTGTGGATGTCATCCCGGCGAAGTAAAAGTGATGCAGAGCGTCAGCGGATGCGTCCCCACGCAGGAGCGTGGGAACGATCCATAACAACTAAGACCAGAACCCTTTATGCGGCTCAGCCGCCTCTACCTCCAGCATCGGCCCGAAGACACTGACCGTGCGCTGCCCTCTGGCAAACACTTCTCGACACGGCAACGAGAACGTCGGGTTCTCCGGATGATCGCCGGTCAGCCCGAGCAAAGCATGTTCCGACAACGCATACACCACTCGCCCGACACCGGTCCAATACACCGCGCCCGCGCACATGCAGCAAGGTTCGGCGCTGGTGTACAGCGTGCACGCCTCCAGCTCCGTGGGTGACAACCGCTTCGCCGCCGCAGCGACCGCGACCAGTTCGGCATGCTGGGTGGGATCACCTTCCGGCGGCATCGAATTGTTGCCCGCTTCGGCAATGACCTTGCCGTCGCGGTCCGCCACCAGCGCCGCAAACGGGTGCCGGCCACGTTGTTTCGACGCCTGCGACAGGGCGATGGTCTGGCGCAGCAATGCCAGGTCCAGATCGCTGACGCCGGCCGGGACAAGCTGAGTGAATTGATTCATGGGTAACTCCTGGGCAGTGGGAAAAGACAAAAGTCAGTCGGCCAGTTCGGCCGTGGAAGCGCCGACGGCGTCGGTCGATGGTTTTTGTTTGTTGAGTAATACGTTGAGCAGAATGGCGGTGATCGCACCGAGGAAAATGCCGCTATCGAGCACCAGTTTCAGCGTCGGGCCGACATGTTCGAACAGGGCCGGAAACGACATTGGCAGGACGCCGACGCTGACCGACACCGCAACGATGATGGCGTTGCGGGTGCCTTCGAACTGCACCCGTGATAATTCCTGAATGCCCGCCACCGTGGTCATGCCGAACATGACGATCGCGCAGCCGCCCAGCACTGGAGTGGGCACCGCCGCAATCAGCGCGCCAAGCTTGGGGAACAAGCCCATCAACACCATGATCGCGCCAGCGGCGGCGACGACGAAGCGGCTCTTGATGCTCGAAAGCGCAATCAGGCCGGTATTTTGCGTGAAGGCGTTGTAGGGAAAACTGTTGAACACACCACCGAGCATGGTCGACAAGCCGTCGGCGCGGAACGCGTTGCCGAGGGTTTGCTGGGTGGTGGGTTTGCCGACCAGTTTGCCAATGGCCAGGCAGTTACCAGTGGTCTCGGCCATGATCACCAGCATCGCCAGGGTCATGATCAGAATCGGTACCAGAGAAAATTCCGGCGGACCGAACGCCATTGGCGCGCTCAACTCGAACCACGCCGCCTCGCTGACCCGATTGAAGTGCGTCATGCCGCAGGCGGCAGCGATCAGGCTGCCGACAAACAGGCCGATGAGCACGCTGAGGTTGCCGATGAAACCGCTGAATTTCGCATAAATCACCAGCGTCACACTGACCGTGGCCAGGCCCAGCAGCAGATTGCCCGGGCGACCGAAGTCAGGCGAATCGGGATTACCGCCACCCAGCCAGATTGCCGCCGCCGGCATCAGTGAAATACCGATGATGGTGATCAGGCTGCCAATCACCACGGGTGGAAAGAATCGCAGCAAGCGGCTGAACACCGGCGCCAGTGCGATGGTCAGGAAGCCGGCGGCGATCACCGCCCCAAAGATCTGGCTGAGGCCGAACTCCTTGCCGATCATGATCATCGGCGCCAGCGCAATGAACGAGCAGCCCTGAATCAACGGTAAACGCGCGCCGAACTTCCAGAAGCCGAGGGTCTGAATCAGCGTCGCCACACCGGACGTCAGCAGGTTGGCGTTGATCAGTAAAACCACCTGAGCCGACGTCAGCCCCATCGCACTGCCGAGAATCAGCGGCACCGCCACCGCTCCCGCATACATCACCAGAACATGCTGCAGACCGAAGGTGAAAAGCTGCCGCAGGGGCAACACCTCATCGACCGGGTGAACGCGTTGTGTAGTCATGGCACAAGCTCCTGAAGGGGCAGCGTTGGTTGTAATCGCGGGCGCTCAGGGACAGACGCACAAACAGAATCGGCCCCGGCGTTCGAAGACGCGGGGTCATCCTTGAATGTTTTTAACGATGAAACAAATTGGCAACCATCGCTTTTTTCGATGGCAAAGACGCGGCACAATCGCCGTCTCGCTCAACCTCGGAGTACACCGCGTGCGCTTCTCACTCGATCAGTTGCTGATGTTCGTCCAGGTGGTGAAAAGCGGCTCGTTCTCCGCCGCCGGGCGCAAGTTGGGCAAGACGCAGTCGACCATCAGCGCAGCGATCGCCAATCTGGAAACCGACCTTGGCGTCGAGCTTTTCGATCGCAGCAACCGCAGCCCTGCCCTCACCGCCAGCGGGCATAAATTGCTGGTGCAGGCAGAGGCGGTACTGGAGCGCTGCATGACCTTCGAGGCCCACGCCGATTGCCTCTCGGACAGCGTCGAACCGAGCCTGACCCTGGCGATTGAAACGCCGTACGGCCCGATCATGCCGGTGCTGCAAGCGTTCGAGCAGGCCTTCCCGTTTGTCGATCTGATCATTCGTCACCCGGTCTACGGCGATGTCAGCGAACTGGTCAGCAGTGGCGAGGCGGTGCTGGGCGTGGCGTTCTCGCAGCCGGGCTATCCCCGGGAACTGGCGTTCCAGCAACTGGGCAAACTGATCATGCTGCACGTCTGCCATCCCGATCATCCGCTGGCGCAACTGGACAACGTCACGTTCGACGATTTGCACGTGCACCGGCGCCTGGCGTTCAGTGCGCACGCCAGCAAACTGCCGAGCAGTGAATACCTGCGCTCGACGCAACTCTGGCAAGCGGAAAGCTATCTGGCGCTGCTGGAAATGGTCCGCGCCGGCCTCGGCTGGGCGACCTTGCCGCGCCAACTGATCCAGCGTGAACTGGGCAATAGCGAACTGGTCGAGTTGCAGCTGTCGGCGTACCCGCATACCGACTGGCAAATCGGCGTCGATCTATTGTGGGCGCGCCAACGGCCCCTGGGCACGGCCGAGCGCTGGCTCAAGGAGAAGCTGCAGGCCACCAAGGTTTATGAACGCGATCGCAACGGCCAGATAACTACGCTGTGATCATTTGGCAAACACCTGACTCATGTCTTTGAACGCCTTGAATTCCAGCGCATTACCGCAGGGATCGAGTAGAAACATGGTCGCTTGTTCGCCGACCTGACCCTTGAATCTAATGTAGGGCTCGATCACGAATTGCGTGCCGAATGACTTCAGCCGCTCGGCCAGTGCCTCCCATTGCTCCCACTGCAAAATGATGCCGAAGTGCGGGACAGGTACGTCGTGACCGTCTACCGGGTTGCTATTAACGCTTTGCTGGGCAGCCGTTTTCGGCTGTTCGTGGATCACCAATTGGTGGCCGTAGAAGTTGAAATCAACCCATTGCGCGCTGGACCGGCCCTCCTCCAGGCCGAACACTTCACCGTAAAAACGCCGGCAAGCGGCGAGGTCGTAAACCGGGATGGCGAGGTGGAAAGGTGAAAGGCTCATCAGGCACTCCGGTAATCGCGTTGCTGGAAATATGGCAACGGCGCACCGCTGCTGATCGAGGTTCGAAAACAGCCTAGATCAAAAAACCGGCGGTTGCCGACTCGACTTTTCATGCCATGGAGATAGCGCGGCTGTGAATACACGCCACGACTATCTGCCCGGCTTCATTGCCGGCGCGTCACCACTTTTCGGTGACAGTCCGCCGGGGCCAGCACCGCGCCCGCTCTGGAGCGCACGACGATTGTCTCAACGGGCTCGGCCCGTTCATTATCGAGCAGAATCGAATGCTCCTCGCCTTCCGCGAACAGGAAGCGCTCGCCCCACTGCCGCAGGCTGACGACGATGGGGAACACCGCGCGGCCCATTTCGGTGAGCACGTATTCCTTGTAGGCGCTGCCGTCCGACGCGGGCTGAATCTGTAACACGCCGAGCTCGACGAGCATTTTCAGTTTGACCGTGAGGATGTTCTTGGCCAGGCCCAGACGTTTCTGGAATTCGCTGAAACGGCGCACGTCGTCGAACGCATCGCGAATGATCATCAAGGCCCAGCGATCGCCAATGGCTTCGAGGGTTCGGGCCACCGGGCATTCGCTCTGCGCCAATGTTTGTTGTCGGGCCATGTGGTTCCTGATGGATCGGCTATTGAATGTGGTTGCATTTAACAACCCGAATGAATAAAGATCAACGTATCGGTTTCAATTAAAAACCACACTAAGAGGAAGCAAGGATGCCGTGTCAGACGCAAACCCTGGTCAATGCGCAAGCCGCAGCTGACAGCGCAACGACCGGGCTGAGTCGTTTGCAGACTTTTCTCTTTGCAATCACCTGCGCCATGGCGGTGGCCAATGTTTACTTCGCACAGCCATTGCTGGAATCGATGGCCGCCAGCCTCGGGGTTTCATCCGGTGCAATCGGCGTAGTGGTCACGGCCACGCAAGCCGGGTATGCGGTCGGGCTGCTGTTCATTGTGCCGCTGGGTGATCTGCTCGATCGAAAGAAACTCATCGTCAGCCAACTGCTGTTGTCTGCAACGGCGCTGTGTGCCGTGGGCCTAGCCGAGAGCTGGGGAGTGCTGCTCGGTGCCATGATGCTGGTGGGATTGCTGGCGGTGGTGGTGCAAGTGGTGGTCGCCTGCACCGCCAGCCTTGCTCGCCCGCAGCAGCGCGGCGCCGCCGTAGGCACCGTCACCAGTGGCGTGGTGCTGGGCATTTTGCTGGCGCGTTTCGTTTCCGGCGTAGTGGCTGATCTGGCCGGTTGGCGCGGCGTGTATTTCGTCTCGGCCGTACTGATGGTCGGCATGGCTCTGGTGCTCTGGTGCACCCTGCCCGCCTCGGCAAAACCGCCCGCGCAGGGCAGTTACTGGCGACTGCTGCGCTCGGTATTGGAATTGTTTTTGACTGAGCGGGTACTGCGCGTCCGCGGCATCTTCGCCCTGCTGATCTTCGCCGCCTTCAGTGTGTTGTGGACCTCGATGGTGCTGCCGCTCAGCGCCCCGCCCCTGTCGTTGTCCCACACGCAGATCGGCCTGTTTGGTCTGGCCGGAGTGGCGGGCGCGCTCGCCGCCGCACGGGCTGGGCGCCTGGCCGATCGCGGCTTGGGCAATCGAACCACTGGCATCGCCTTGGCGCTGCTGACGCTGTCCTGGCTGCCCATCGCATTTGTCGACAGTTCGCTGCTGGCCATGGCTGTCGGAGTGATCCTGCTCGACTTCGCCGTGCAAGCGGTGCACGTGACCAATCAAAGCCTGATCTTCGCCGCACGGCCCGATGCGCAGAGCCGACTGGTCGGCGCGTATATGTGCTTTTACTCGGTGGGCAGTGGTTTGGGCGCTATCGCGGCGACGTATACCTATGCGCAATCTGGCTGGGTGGCGGTGTGTTTTCTCGGGGGCGGGATCAGTGCTGTGGCGCTGATGTATTGGGTGTGGCTGGAACACGTGTATTCACATGAATGAACCAATGTGGGGAGCGAGCCTGCTCGCGAAGACGGAGCATCAGTCAGCACAGAGTTGTCTGACCTGACGCCTTCGCGAGCAGGCTCGCTCCCACAGGTTGTTGCCAAGTGGAGTTACTTGCCCTCCTCAGGCTTTTCGGTCTGCATCTGCACCGACGGTTTACTTTTATCACCGTCCTTGTTGGGTGCATCGTTGGAATCGAAGCAGCCGCTCAACAGAAACATTGAGCAGAACCCCAGACATACGCAGATTTTTTTCATGACGATCTCCTGTCAGCAGTGATATCGCTACCCGGTTCAAGCTTGACCTGGCATCGTTTACCTTCTTCCGGGATGTGCGCAAATTCATTGTAGGAGTGCATCGGGCTCTCAACCCTTACTGTGCTCCGGCGACGAGGGCCCTTCCTTGACGCCGCGCGGGCCGGCGATGCCCCACACGATCAGGCCGAGCACCGGGAATACGATCAGACCGATCGCCCAGGCGGCTTTGACGCCGACGCTTTTGTTGCTGCGAAACACACTGACAATCGCCCACAGATCGACCAGCAGAATGATCACCGCCACGGCGATGGAGAAGTAACTCGCTGCCTCGTTCATTTCGCAATCCTCCGATGACTTGTAAGCATTGGGCTGTGAGGCTTTTTCAGCGTTCAAAAAAATTGCGGCCGTGCGGCGTCAAAGGTTCAGCCGCCTTCCGGATCCTGGCGGATCACGGAAATCTTGCCGTTGCGCTCGATGATAGCGAATTTGATCTGGTCGATGGTTTCTATGCCCTGACTGGAGCGTGCCGCCTCCATGACATCTGCCTCGACCAGCCGCGCATGACGCAGGCGTCGGTGCAACAGCTTGCCATTCTCGACAATGATCGTCGGCTCGCCATCGATCAGCCGAGACACCCAACTGGAACGCTGTTTGAGCAGGGAAAAACCGACATCCACAGCGATCAGCGTAATGATCACCAGAAACGCATTGGTCAGAGAAAAATCATCACCGAGCAGCGCTTGCTGGGTGGCTTCACCGATGATCATCAGCAGGACGAAATCAAACGTCGTCAACTCGGCCAGCGAACGCCGGCCGGCAATTTTGAACAGCACCATCAGTGCCAGATACATCGCGAGTGCGCGCAACACCGAGTCCATGGGTCACCTATGGATAAATGAATTGAGTGAGCTTCACTTCGCTCGAGCCAGGCACGCGGATTTGGCTGCGAAACAGGCCCAATCCGTCACCGCGCAGCGTCACATAGAGCGTCGCCTGGCCTTGGGCATCCGCCTGCAACCACAAGCGCATGCCCTGTTTTGAGCTGCGCATACGCACCGGGGCCGGCTGCATGGTTTCGACGCTGAAGCCATCGAGCATCTCGCCACCGATGTCGAGTTCGACAGTGGCTTCAGGCGCCGTGTGCACGCTGAGTTTCAGCGGGTTGGTCGAGCCGTTGCGATGGAACATCTCGTATTCGATCTGGACTTTACCGTCATCGCTGCGAGCGTCCTGCGAACTGAGCACGCCCCGGGAAAACAGCCCCAGCAGGCCCAGCAGCATGCACAGCACCAACAGGTACCAACCGATGTGCTCGAAGCGCCAGACCTTCAACTGATAGGCCATGTCCTCCTGCACCGGGAACTGCCGACTGCGCAGATCGGGATGGTCAGCGTCATGCTTCATCGGCGCCACCCTCCTTCGCCGCGCAAGGCGCGCCGGTGATAATCGGGCAACTGCTGCAGGGCGAATTCAGAAGCGAGGGTCTGCACTTCACTGCGAGATCCGGGAAACCATTGCTGGGTGCTGAACAGAAAATGTTTGTCATCGAACTGGAATGCCCAGGCGAAACACACCGTACCGGCCTTGATGCCATCCATATCGTCGGGTCCGAGAATGCCGGTGGTGGCAACGGCAACGTTGGCGGTGCTGTCGCGCAACGCACCGATGGCCATTTCACTGGCCACTTCCACGCTGGTCAGATTGAAGGTATCCATGGTCGCCGGGCTGACGTGCAGCAGGCGCTGCTTGGCTTGCGGCGAATAGACCACATAGCCGCACTCGATCAGCTCGCCGCTGCCGGGGACTTCCGACAGCAACATGACGATTTCCCCGGCCGTGCAGGATTCGGCGGTGGTGATGATCAGCGAATGTTGGCGCAGGTATTCAATCGTTTCCTTGGCGATGGACATGGCATGTTCTCGAAGCTGTTATTGCCGGTTGACCGCTCGCTGCGCGGATCATTCCGCCGGATTGGATGAGCGTGTAAGCGCCTCTTGCAGTGAAAGTTTTCCGCCCCGTTCAGCGCGATCACCTACCCTCATAGTCTGTGTGAACCACTCGAGCCCGCCGCCCCCATGCGCTGTTCATTCAAGTCGTTGTTTTTGATTCTGTTGCTGCTACTGATGCCGGGCAGCGCTGCGCTGTGGGCGGCGGATGTTGCCGCGCCGGCAAACTCCGGCACAGCGCCAATGCCGGTGATTTCGCAAAGCGATCTGCAAGCCCTGCAACAACGCCTGGACGGGCTCAAGCAGCAGATTTCGGCGGCAAACAATTACAACCAGCTCGAAGGCCCGCAGGATCGGGTGCAAGCGTTCATTCTCGATGTCGATCGGTTGTCGGCAGCGCTGTTGCCGCAACAGGCGCAACTGGCGGTGCAACTGGGCGTGCTCGGCACGGCGCCCGACGCCGAGGTAGCCGCCGAGCAAGCCGATATCGTCGCGCAGCGGGCGACGCTGGCGGAGCAGAAAAGCAAGGTCGATGGCACCCTGAAAAGCCTCGCCGCACTGAAACAGAACGCCGCCGATCTGATCACGCAAATCGCCGGCATCCGCCGCACCCTGCTGGAAAGCGAACTGACCCTGAGCACGCGCAGCGTATTGAGCCCGTATTTCTGGGCACCGCTGGTCAATCCAAGCGAAGACGACCGCCAGCGCCTGCGACTGTTCGTCGAGCAGGTGGCTGACGTATGGGCCACGGTCTGGGCGCGGGGCGAGCGGTTTTACACCTGCGTACTGGTGCTGTTGGCGCTGCTGATCTGGACCTTCGGCCGACGTCTGGCTGAGCGCGGGCTGACCTGGTTCTGCATCCATCGCGTGGCAGAGGGCCGACTGCGCCGCAGTGCCTTGGCCTTCGCCTCAGCCATAGCGACCTTCGTCACTACCGCCATCGCCCTGAAGCTGCTGTTCTACGCCTGCACCCGCCACGACGCGCTGCCGCCGGTGCTGGAAACCTTCTCCGAAGAGTTCGAGAAAGTCGTCTATGCCTGCGTGCTGATCACCGGGCTCAGCCGCGCATTGCTCTCCACCGCGCACCCGTCCTGGCGCCTGCCGGCGATTGCCGATCCAGTGGCGCTGGCCCTCAAGCCTTATCCGCGAATCCTCGCCTGCTCGTTGCTGGTGTTGGTGACGCTGGTGCAAGTCGCCAATGCCACAGGCATGAGCAGCCACATCGTGATGGCCGGGCGCGGCGTGATTTCCATTGTGGTGTTGGCGATCATCGGCACGATGCTGTTGCGCGTCGGCAAAGTGCGCAAGGCATTGGTCGCAGCCAATGACGCGTCGGCTACGAATAGCGTGTTCGCCGGGCTGATCTACAGCGTCGCCAGTCTCTCGATGTTGGTGACGGCCATCGCCCTGCTTGCCGGCTATGTTTCGCTGGCACGGTTCATCAGCTATGAGCTGGTGTGGGGCTATGTCGTGCTGTCGGGCTTCTACTTGCTGATTCAGCTGGTCAAGGACGCCTGTGAGCACCTGTTTTCGCCGAAACACGCGAGCGGCCAGGCGCTCAAGCAATTGCTCGGCGTCAGCGATCGGCGCCTTGAGCAGACGTCGATCCTGTTGTCCGGGGTCAGCCGCGCCGGCCTGATGCTGATGGCGCTGATTTCGTTGTTTGTCGGGGGCATCGGCACCACGCTCGGCCAACTGGTCACCAACATCATGTCGATCCTTGGCGGCGCCGGTTTGCGCAAGCTGAATATCGTCCCGGCGCATCTGCTCAACGCGCTGCTGGCACTGCTGATCGGTATCTGGCTGATCCGTGCATTGAGCCGCTGGCTCGACAACGAGTTCCTGCCCAAGACCGACATGGATCCGGGCATGTGCGCATCGCTGAGCACGCTGTTTTCCAACATCGGCTACGCCTTTGTGATTCTGCTGACGCTGTCGTCGCTGGGCGTGCAGTGGACCAATCTGGCGTGGATCGTCAGTGCGCTATCCGTAGGTATCGGCTTTGGCTTGCAGGAGATCGTCAAGAACTTCGTCTCCGGCCTGATCCTGCTCACCGAGCGCCCGGTGAAAGTCGGCGACTTGATCAGCATCAGCGGCGTCGAGGGCGACATCCGCCGGATCAACGTGCGTGCCACGGAAATCCAGCTCAGCGATCGCTCGATCGTGATCGTGCCCAACTCGCAGCTGATCTCGCAGAACCTGCGCAACGTCACCCTTGGCGGCAGCGCTCAGGGTGTGGCATCGCTGGAGCTGGTGTTTCCGCTGGATATCGATCCTGAGCAGGTCAAACAGCTGCTGCTGGATGCGTATCACGAGAACGAAACCATCCTCGATAAACCGGCGCCATTCGTGCGTTTCAGCAAATTGTCGCCGGACGGCATAACCCTCACGGTCACCGGCTATGTGGGCAGCCCGAGGATTGTCGGGCTCACCAAGAGCGATTTGTTGTTCGAAGTGTTGAAGCGGTTGGGCGCGGCGGGGATTGCGCTGGCGAAACCGCCAGCGGCGTGATTCGGTTAGCGCTTGCCCGAGTTGTCGATGCGGGCCGTGCTGCTGCGTGGTGTCAGCTCGAACGGCAAGACGACATGCCGCTCTGTCAGCGGCTGTTTTTCGATCAGCGCAATCAACATCTCGACCGCCTTGGCCCCGAAGGCCTCGGCCGGTTGCGAGATGGTGGTCAGCGGCGGATCGCAGTACGCAGCCATGGGAATGTCATCGAAACCCACCAGGGAAATATCCTCGGGCACACGCAGCCCAGCCTGCCGGATGCGCTTGAGCGCACCAATGGCCATTTCATCGTTTTCGCAGAACAGCGCGCTCGGCCGCTCGGCCAATGCAAGCATCTTTTGCGCTCCGGCAAAACCGGCCTCGAGGCTGAAATTGCCATGGCAGATCAGTGCTTCATCGAAGGCAATCCCGGCCTCGCGCAATGCCGCTTCGTAACCCGTCAGTCGATCCAGGGTCAGCGGGCTTTTTTTCGAGCCTTTGATCAGGCCGATACGTCGGTGTCCCAAGGCGATCAGGTGGTCGGTCATGGCTTTGGCGGCGGCGACGTTGTCCAGGCTGATGGTTGGATAACGCCCGGCCTTGAGCACTTCGCAGGCGTTGACGATCGGCGGCACATCGGCGTCGGCCGGGGCGTTTTCGAAAGGATCGTAGGCGCGCAACTGGATCACCCCGTCGGCCTGATAGGCGTACACCAGCTCGGCGAATTGTCGCTCGAGTTCTTCCCGGCCCTGAGTGTCGCACAGCAGCAGGCGATAACCGGCCGCCTGCGCCGCTTGCTGCGCGCCGCTGATGACCCGGGCAAAAAAGGTGTTGGCGATGGTCGGCACCAGAATCACCAGATTGCCGGTGCGCCGCGAGCGAAACTGCACGGCCATCAGGTTCGGCCGATAGCCGGCCTGCTCCACGGCGGCCATGACGCGCTCACGGGTTGGCGCGAGCACGCGCTCGGGCGATTTCAAAGTCCTCGAAACCGTCGCCACGGAAACCCCGGCCAGCCGAGCCACTTCGCGAATATTGGACAAAAACACCTCGTTGTTTCATGCCGATCAGGCGCGGAGCTTACCGCAGGCGACGAGCGATCGAAACGCTGTCGATCATCCGCTGCCATTTGACACCCGGCTATTTCACGCCTAGATTTCGCCCACGATGTAACCGGTTACATCACTCATCAACATTGCATCCAGCTACCGAGACGACTGCCATGTACGCTGCCGCAAAAATAAGAATGGGTTTTGTAGGAGGCGGTGAAGGTTCATTCATTGCCCGTGCCCACCGGCAAGCCGCCGGCCTCGACGGACGCTTCGAACTGGTCTGCGGCGCATTCAGCCGCGACCCGGAGAATAATCAGCGCACCGCTGCGTCCTTGGGTGTCGCGGCCGAGCGTTGTTACGACGACTGGCAAACCCTGCTCGCCCGCGAGGCCGCCCTGCCCGCCGAGCAGCGCATGCAACTGCTGATCATCGTCACTCCCAATCATCTGCACGCGCCGATTGCCCGTGAGGCATTGAGCGCCGGTTTTCACGTGTTCAGCGAGAAACCCGCGGCGCTGAACCTCGCCGAGGTGCAGGCGCTGCACTCGGTGGTCATCAACAGCCAGCGAATTTACGGGCTGGCGCACACCTACCTCGGTTACGCGATGGTCTGGCAGGCCCGCGAAATGGTCGCCAGCGGCGTGCTCGGGCGCGTGCGCAAAGTCCTCGTCGAGTACCCGCAAGGCTGGCTCAGCACCGATGTCGCCGGGCAAGGCAACAAGCAGGCCGGCTGGCGCGACGACCCGACGCAATCCGGGATCGGCGGCTGCATCGGCGACATCGGCACCCATGCGTTTTCCCTCGCCGAGTTCGTTGCCGGCCAGTCGATCCAGTTCATCAGCGCAATGCTCGGCTCGCATGTCGAGGGTCGGCAACTGGATGACGATGTGGCGATGCTGTTCAAAATGCGCGACGGCGCCAGTGGTGTATTGCTCGCCAGCCAGGTCTGCGCCGGTGAGGAAAACCCGCTGAAGATCCGCGTCTACGGTGACAAGGGTGGGCTGGAATGGCGTCAGGAAGAGCCGGCCAGTCTGATTCATCGACCGTTGAATGAACCGATGCGCATTCTGCGATCCGGAGTCGGACAGCCGTGGTTGTGTGACGCTGCCAGCCAGCGCATTCGCCTGCCCGCCGGGCATCCCGAAGGTTATCTGGAAGCCATGGCCAACCTGTACGGCGATCTCGCCGAAGCGATTGTGCATGGCGCCGAGGGCCATCAGGTACCGGGCGTACCGGGCATCGAGACCGGCCTGCGCGGCATGGCCTTCATTGAAACCGCCATCGCCAATCACCTTGGCAATGAAAAGTGGAGCGAGATACCCGGCCCACTGACAGGAGCCCAGCACAATGCACAGTGATCAGCAAAATTCGACTGGCCTGAAAGGTCCGGGGATTTTCCTCGCGCAATTCATCGCCGACCAAGCGCCTTTCGACACGCTCGCCAACATCGCCGAATGGGCAGCCTCGCAAGGCTACAAAGCCATTCAGTTACCGACCCTCGGCACGCGTTTCATCGACTTGCAGCGCGCCGCTGAGAGCCAGGATTACTGCGACGAACTCATCGCCGTCTGCACCCGCGCCGGTGTGGTGATCAGTGAGCTGTCGACGCACCTGCAAGGGCAATTGGTCGCGGTTCATCCGGCGTTCGACAGCCTGTTCGACGACTTCGCCCCGCCAGCACTGCGCGGCAAACCTCAGGAGCGCACCGAGTGGGCCATTGAGCAGTTGAAACTGGCCGCCCGTGCCAGCCAACGTCTGGGACTTACCGCCCATGCAACCTTTTCCGGTGCCCTGCTCTGGCCCTACGTCTATCCATGGCCGCAACGTCCGGCCGGTTTGGTCGAGCAAGGTTTCGCCGAACTGGGCAAGCGTTGGCTGCCGATCCTCGACTGCTTCGAAGAGGCTGGCGTTGATCTGTGCTACGAAATCCATCCCGGCGAAGATTTGCATGACGGCGCTTCGTTCGAGCAGTTTCTTGAGGCGGTGAATCATCACCCTCGCGCCGCAATTCTGTATGACCCGAGCCACCTGCTGCTGCAGCAAATGGACTACCTCGGCTTCATCGACCGTTACCACCAACGCATCCGCATGTTCCACGTCAAGGATGCCGAGTTCCGCCCCGATGCGCGCTCCGGCGTCTACGGCGGCTATCAGGGCTGGGTCGCGCGTCCCGGGCGCTTTCGCTCGCTGGGCGACGGCCAGATCGATTTCAAATCGATCTTCAGCAAATTGTGCCAATACGACTTCAACGGCTGGGCCGTGCTCGAGTGGGAGTGCTGCCTGAAAGACTCTGCACAGGGCGCGGCGCAAGGCGCGGCGTTCATCGAGCGACACATGATCCGCAAGACCGCCAAGGCCTTCGACGATTTCGCCGGGGTCAGCGCCGATGCCGCTTCCAACCGGCGCTTGCTCGGCCTGACCGACGACTGATTCATCCGCGTTACCGACATAAAAACAATACGGTGATCTGAAATGAACGTAATGAATGCGCGACTCAGCGTGATGATGTTTTTGCAGTTCTTTATCTGGGGCGGCTGGTTCGTCACCCTCGGCACTTTTCTGGCGACAACGCTGGCCGCCAGCGGTGGTCAGGTCGGCATGGCCTTTGCCACGCAATCCTGGGGCGCGATTCTGGCGCCGTTTGTCATTGGCTTGATTGCCGACCGGTTCTTCAACGCCGAACGCATTCTGGCAGTGCTGCATCTGCTTGGCGCAGTGTTGCTTTATCAGCTCTATCGCGCGGCAGACTTCAGCGTGTTTTATCCCTATGTGCTCGCCTACATGATGGTCTACATGCCGACATTGGCACTGGTGAACGCCGTAGCGTTCCGCCAGATCAAAGACCCGGCGCTGGAGTTCTCGCGCATTCGCGTGTGGGGCACGGTGGGCTGGATTGTCGCTGGCGTGGTGATCAGCTTCGTGTTCGCCTGGGACTCGCAGCAAAGCATCGCGGCCGGAGGCTTGCGCAATACGTTCCTGATGTCCGCCGTCGCGTCGCTGTTGCTGGGGCTTTACAGCTTCAGTCTGCCGAGTACTGCGCCGATGAAAAGTGCAGCGGGCTCATCAAGCCTCAAGCAGATGCTCGGGGTCGATGCGTTGGGTTTGCTCAAGGATCGCAGCTATCTGGTGTTCTTCCTCGCCTCGATCCTGATCTGCATTCCGCTGGCCTTCTATTACCAGAATGCCAATCCGTTTCTCGCGGAGATCGGCATGACCAACCCGACAGCGAAGATGGCCATCGGTCAGGTCTCGGAAGTGTTGTTCATGCTGTTGCTGCCGCTGTTCATCCATCGTTTCGGCATCAAGATCGCCCTGCTGGTCGGCATGGCTGCCTGGGCATTGCGTTACGTGCTGTTTGCGTTCGGCAATAACGACGATCAGGCATTCATGCTGCTGATCGGCATTGCCCTGCACGGCGTGTGCTATGACTTCTTCTTCGTGTCCGGGCAAATCTACACCGATGCCAAGGCACCGGAACGCTTCCGCAGCTCGGCGCAAGGTTTGATCACCTTGGCTACGTACGGATTGGGCATGTTGATTGGTTTCTGGATCGCGGGACGGATTACCGACCACTTCACATCAAGCGCAGGGCATGACTGGAGAAGCATCTGGCTGTTCCCCGCCGGTTTTTCCGTGGCGGTATTGCTGTGTTTCTGGGCGACATTCAAGAGCCGCGATCGCGACAAGGCCGTGCTGCCGAGTGCGGTTTAGAGCAGAGTTGTAAAGCGTGGATAGAGCGAATGCCGCCTGTGGTTGAGGCGGCATTCGTTATCGATGCTCATGGTTGCGCTCAAGCGGTGCGACGTTCGAGCAGACGGTCAGCGCCACCTTCGGCGACCCGATTGCCTTGCAGGTGATCGGAGCCATCAGAGGCTACTGCATCGCTGAACAGTGGATCGGTTTCGGTTGCGGCTACTGCATCGCTGAACAGCGGGTCAGTTTCGGTTGCGGCTACTGCATCGCTGAACAAGCGGTCTGTTTGAGTGGCGGCCGCGACCGCATCACTGAACAGCGGGTCGGTTTCGGTGGCGGCGAAGGCATTCAGTGCAAAAACCGAGAAAGCGATACCGAGGATAGTCTGGCGTTTCATGATGATGTGCTCCGAGTTGCAGTGGTTGGGTATGGAGCCGATCTTACGCCGCACCGTGGATATGAGAACTTCATTGACTTAATGGTTGTTATTGGCGCAATCAATGGATGATCGAGCATGAGCCGCTATTGGATCGATCTTCATGCTGTTGCTTACGTCATTAAGCGAAACGCCCTACAAAGTCGAAAGCATAAAACCGACAATCTCGTTTTTGACAGTTTTTTTAACACAAAAAAAACCCGTATCAGTCGAAACCGAAACGGGTCTTTCCCCACTTAGACGACCTTATTTCAAGTCGTCAAAGTGGTCTCGCAGGAACTCGTGAAAGCGCAAGGCTTTCAACAATCTCCATACAAGGCTCAGCGTACGCAGCAAAAGCTTCATACGTTTTGGCCTCCAGGGCTGGCGGCCAAACCTCCAGCAAACTTACCGGACCATGCGTGCCTTCAGCCGACTGGTTAGGGTGGCTGGTGAGGCGGCCGGTTGAAATCCCTTCGAGACATCATTCCGGCACGGGTGCGAATCCGCGTCGAAGGGCGTAAAACCTTTCGCGCCCCCGGCCAAACCTCTCAGCCGCTCTATCAGTTGAGCGCGGGCATATTAACCTGAAATGCCCAAGACAAAAGTGCCGCTCATACCGTTATCCATCAAACAACGACCCGCCTTTGTTAAATGTTATTTCTGCCAGACATTCTTCAACAAACATAAACATATAAATTCTCCGCAGGGCTGTAGACGCGCTTGTTTCGAACGCCTGTTCAACCGTTGCAAGGAACGGTAAAACTCCCTACCATGGCAATCCTGGTTAGGGTGGCTGGTGAAGCACCTGGCTTCGATCGCAAATCGAGGCCTACTAAAAAACCGCCCCGCGAAGGCGGTTTTTTTTCGTCTGCGTTTTCTGGTCCCATCCAAGGCACATTGCCTGACGCGGGGGGGGGGGGGGGGGGGGGGGGGGGGGGGGGGGGGGGGGG
>NZ_JASCPT010000220.1:0-4445 GCF_029959775.1 Pseudomonas sp. PS01270
TAATGTCAGTGGTTTTTGTGGTGTCTGGTCGGGCGCCTTCGCGAGCAGGCTCGCTCCCACAGGGATTCGCATTCCAAATGTGGGAGCGAGCCTGCTCGCGAAGAGGCACTTACATTCAATACAACTTTTGAGCTGGTCTACCCTCAAGCATCGACACTTTCTCCCCCGGCCGCACAACCAGATTACTCAGCGAGCGGTCAAACTCGCGCAACGCCGCCAGTTGCAATTCCTCCTGCTGATTGATATCCGCGACGATTTCTTCCGAGCGCTTGAAGTCCGCCCACACCGGCGTCAGTTCCCGCGCCTGCGAGCCCTTCGCTGTGCCGATGTAGTTCAATTGCGCATCGTAAAAATCGGCACTGACATCCGCGCGGATATCCGAGCTGCGCGAGGTGATCAGTTGGCTATGGGTATCGACGATCGCCACCACATCCGGCCTGGCCGCGCGCAGACTTTGCATGTCCGGGTATACCGTCACCGAGCCGAACTGGCGTTGCAGCGAAGCGTTGACCCACTCCACCGCGCGATCCGGGCTGGAGCTGGCGACGTAGGCATCGTGGATCGGCTGCACCAGCAGGCTCTGACCAAAACCGGTGCCGGCCTTGGCCTGATACTCGCGCAAGTATTGGCGATTGGCCTGGGTGCCGGGGCTGTAAATCACCCCCAGCGAGACGCCGGGGCCGCTGTTGACCTGAGTAGCACTGCTGCGACCGGTCGGGTGCGGCAGCAGCGTGTCGAGGGATGACACGGCTTGCGGGGCAGTGGGAACAGAGCAGGCAGAGAGCATCAAAATGGAGATCGCCAGCAGGGCGTGAAGCGCAGGTTTCATGGTGTTTCTCCCGTGAAACAAGGTCTGTCGATGAGTGTGCACGGGCCGATGGTTCGGCGGATATTCAGGTTAAACCTGCCGGCCTGACCGTTGCCTGAATAACCTGTGCGGGGTTAGTTTTATTGGCTTTAAGCGTTTGCAGGTAATGCCCCAAGGCAATAAAAAAGGCGCAAATGCTCGATTCGCGCCTTTCGTTTATGGCTGGCCGTTCAGCCATCAGTTTTCCAGCGGGATCAACACCTGCTCATTCGGGGCCAGGACCATGAACACCAGCAACTTGGCAGGCTTGGTCGAGCTGGCGTTTTTCGACACCAGATGCTCGGAACCGGCCGGCTCGTACCAGAACTGGCCCTTCTTGTAAGTGATGGCCTGTTCGCCTTTGACTTGGGAAATCACTTCGCCGTCGAGCACGTAAGCCATCGCCGTACCCTCGTGTTTGTGCGCGATCGAAGACTGGCCGGGCTGGTAGTCGACTTCGATCATCATGGCTTTCTTGCCGGGGGCGTTTTTCAGCAGTTGTTCCTGCAGGACGGTGATTTTTTCGGACGGATCGTGGGCCATTGCCGAAGCGGAGAGGGTGAAGGCGAGGGCGGCGGCGAAGAGGGGCAGGGCTTTCATGGCGGGTTACCTGTGATGGTTGGGGTGTGCTCACAGTAGGCCGCAATGGGGCCGGTTCAAACGGCCAATATTCGCGAAGATCAGGTGACCAATTGGCCTCGGAAGGATTTCGGTGCGGCGCAAATCGCCTTCGCGAGCAAGCTCGCTCCCACAGGTTCTGCGGTTGCTCACCCGTCTTGTGAACAACAAATAACCCTGTGGGAGCGAGCTTGCTCGCGAAGAGGCCGGTTCAGACGATGGGAAAGCTGTTGAAATCGACGCTATTGGCCAGGCGGCTATCGATCAGGTCGATAAACCCCTGTGCCTCCGGCCGGTTGAAATGCGCCTGCATCGCCGCTTCCGACTGCCAGCGCGCGCTGACCGTCCAGCGGTGGCTGTCCTCGGGGCAGCGGTCGACCAGGTAGGAATCGCAGCCCGGGGTTTCGCGCAGTGTATCGACGATCTTCTGCAATTGCTTGCCAAGCTCTTCCGAGCGGCCCGCAACCGCCTTGACCTCAACCGTGTTGATCACTTCGTTGGACATTGCTCACACTCCTGAATCAGGCCGGACGAATCCTGCTCACTGAGGGATAACGCCTGTGCAGAATAGGCCTGCCGCCGTTAATCACCAATAACCAATCGGCGGTAAAAGCCTTATACCAACGGCTCATGACAGCTGTTCGAGGATGTCGCGCAGGCGATCGAGGGCGATGTCGATGTCCAGGGTTTCGATGGCGCCGAAGCCGAAATACAGGCCCTCTTTCGCCGGCTGCTGGTAGTAGAAACCACTGATCGCATAGAGACCGACCTCGACCTTTTTTGCCAACTCGATGACCAACGGCAAATCGATCGGCACCTTGCAGAACACCGCCATGTGAAACCCGGCACTGGCCGGCACGGCTTGCAGCCATGGCGCAAGGTCGGTGGCCATCCGCTCGAGAATCCGCTCGCGACGTTGCGCGTAGATCGTGTGGCAGCGGCGGATGTGCTTGAGCAGGCAACCTTCGGCGATGAACTTGGCCAGCGCCCATTGCGGCAGGGTCGAGGCGTGCAGATCGGTCAGCTGTTTGGCACGAATCACCGCCTCGATGATCGACGGCGGCAGGATCGCGTAGCCCAGGCGCAACTCCGGCAGCAAGGTTTTCGAGAAGGTGCCGACATAGGCGACGATACCGCGCTGATCGAGGTTGTACAGCGAGTCGGTGGGCCGGCCCTCGTAGCGGAATTCGCTGTCGTAATCGTCTTCGATGATGATCGCGCCGAGCTCATAGGCACGGGCGAGCAGGGCCTCGCGGCGCGCCTGACTCATCGCCATGCCCAGCGGGAACTGGTGCGACGGCGTCACATAAATCAGCCGCGCGCCATCGGGAATGTGCTCGACCTGAATACCCTCGGCATCCACCGGCACGCCGACCACTTCGGCGCCGTGTGTGCCGAACAGCAAGCGCGCGGGTGGATAGCCCGGATCTTCCATCGCCACCAGATCGCCCGGGCGGGTCAGTACCCGGGCAATCAGATCCAGCGCCTGTTGCGCGCCGTTGCACACCACGATGTCCTCGTCCTGACAGTTGATACCGCGAGAAAAGGCGATGTGCCGGGCGATCGCATTGCGCAGCGCCGGCAAGCCTTCGGCGACGCTGTAGAAGCCTTTCGACTGCGCCATCTGCCGCATCGCATGGGCGACGCAGCGGCGCCAGTCGTCGTGGGGGAACTGGCCTTTGCTGGTGGCGCCGCCGATGAAGTCGTAGCGCAGCGAACCTTGCAGCGTCGGGTGACGCAGGAACATCGGCAGATTGCGCCAGCTCTCGATCACCTCGGCACTGGCCAGCTCGGTGTGGCTCTGCTTGCGCTGCACCTGTGCCGGGCGGGCGTTGACATAGGTGCCTTTGCCAATCACCCCGGTGAGGAAATTTTCGTAGGTCAACTGCGCATAGGTGTCGGAAATGGTCTTGCGCGAGATGCCCAATTGCTCGGCGAGCAAGCGACTCGGCGGCAACTGCGTACCCGCCGCCAACCGCCCGGACTCAATCGCCGCGCGCAACTGCTGATACAACTGACCGGCAAGATCCTTGCGGCCGTTGATCACGACATGAAGTTCCATACCGACGAGGCTCCCGGGTGTTGAGTGAAGTGTCCGTCAGATTAGCGTTGTTGGGCTTTTGGCAGTAGTTGCGTGGAGTAAAAACCGCAAATTGGCGCAAGTCCCTGTGGGAGCGAGCCTGCTCGCGAAAGCGGTGGGTCAGTTACCTGATCGTTCCCACGCTCCGCGTGGTAACGCCTCCCGTGACGCTCTGCGTCACAGTGGACGCGGAGCGTCCATGGCTGCATTCCCACGCGGAGCGTGGGAACGATCAGCGCGTAAAGGTAGGGGGGCAGTGGTGTAGCCGAAATTCGTGGAATTGGGGCTGTAACACAGCCCGCACAACCCTTACCGTGAACTCATCATTCCGCCTGCCGAGAGCCGCGCCATGTCCCTGCGTCTGGATTACTACAACGCGTCGCCCAAGGCGATGAAAGCGATGCTTGCCATGGAGGCGCTGACCGCCAACCTGAGCATCGAAGCGCCGCTGCTGCAATTGATCCGGATCCGCGCCTCGCAACTCAACGGCTGCGCATTCTGCACTGACATGCACTCGGTGGACGCGCGGCGGGCCGGGGAAAGTGATCGGCGCCTGTATGCGGTCGCGGTGTGGCGCGACAGCAACTTCTTCAACCCCCGCGAACGCGCGGCGCTGGCCTGGGCCGAAGCGGTGACGCTGTTGGCCGAAAGCCACGTGCCGGATGACGTCTACCAGCAAGCGCGCGAGCAATTTGATGAAGGTGAACTGGTGGACCTGACGGTTGCGGTCAGCACCATCAACAGCTGGAACCGCCTGGCCGTCAGCTTCCGCCAGACCCCGAGTGATTGAAAATCTAAAGATTGCAGCCTTCGGCAGCTCCTACATCTGATCGTTCCCACGCTCCGCGTGGGAATGCCTCAAGGGACGCTCCGCGTTCCAATGGGACGCAGAGCGTCCCG
>NZ_JASCPT010000221.1:0-4340 GCF_029959775.1 Pseudomonas sp. PS01270
CAAACCCTGTGGGAGCGAGCCTGCTCGTGAAAGCGGTGGGTCAGTCAGCAAAAATGCTGAACGGGCCGCCGCCTTCGCGAGCAGGCTCGCTCCCACAGGTTCGTGTTTGCTTGGCGAATCTACTCAGAGGGCGAAGGGCAACGGTGTATTGACCTTCTGCCGCTGCGCCAGGCGCTGCTCGAATTCCTGCGGATCGTGAATCAACACATCCTGCCCGGCGAACTGTTCGGCGGCGATCAAGCGTGACAGCCAGAACCGCACACAGGCCACACGCAACATCGTTGGCCAGAGCTCAGCCTCCGCCGCCGTGAACGGGCGCAACGCCGCGTAGGCACCGAGGAATGCCCGGGCGCGCGGGCCATCGATCACGCCCTCCTCGTCCGAACACCAGTCATTCAAGGCAATTGCCACGTCATACAGCATCGGCCCCGAGCAGGCGTTGTAGAAGTCGATCAGGCCGGTCAGGTGGGTGCCTTCGAACATGGCGTTGTCGCGGAACAGGTCGGCGTGAATGTTCGCCCGAGGCAGTGCAAGGATCTTGTCTTTGCGCTCGGTGATCTCATCCAGCGCCTTTTGCAGCAAGGCACGCGGCTCATCGCTCAGGTGCGAGAGAAATTCAGTGCCCTCCTCCAGCATCCAGTCCAGCCCACGATCGGTCTTGCGCTTGATCATGCGCTCGCCCTGGGTCGCCAGGTGCAGATGCGCCTGCAACTCGCCGACCTGGGCACAATGCTGGGCGTTGGCGACTTTGATGTGCTTGCCGGACAGGCGCGGTTGCAGCAGCGCCGGTTTGCCTTTGAGCTCACGCAGGGCCAAGCCGTCGGTGGTGCGCAGGGCGTAAGGCACCGGCAGTTCGGCTTCGTGCAGCACGTCGAGCAGGTCGATGAAGAACGGCATCTCTTGCACCGGGCCGCGCTCGACCAGGGTCAGGACAAACTCGCCCTGCTCCAGGCTGATGAAGAAATTGGTGTTTTCGCTGCCGGCGGCGATCCCCTGGAAATCAAGCAGGCGGCCGAGCCCGTAAGGGGCGAGAAAGGTTTCCAGCTCGGGCCGAGCCAGGGGAGTGAACACAGACATGTCTTAACTGCCAGTACGGGCGCCGCAGCGGCGGCGCCGAGTGAATTAAAAACCTACTTCCATTCGAAGATCTTCCATGACGGGATCAGCATATCCGGCTGGTCCGAGCGGATGAAATTGGCATCCGTCCCGTCGGCGCGCACCAGAAAGTACGGCGGCGCGCCCTTTGGCGTGACCTTGATCGCATACAGGAAACCGTTCTGGCGGTACTCCTGAATGGTCTTGTCGCCCTCCGTGCGGATGGTGACCTCGGGGTCGCCGCCCGGCGCATCATCCGCCGCCATCGCGGCCAGTGGTGAGACAGCGATCAACCCGACCAGCAGCAAACGATTTAACGTACGCATGATAACCTTGTCCCTTTGTCGTCAACGGTCCCGCTATTCTAGCGCCGGACCCGCCGAAAAGGTTGATCCTGCTCATGAGCCAAGCCCCCCTCGTCCTGGTGGACGGTTCGTCTTACCTGTACCGCGCCTTTCATGCACTGCCACCACTGACCACGTCCAAAGGCCTGCCGACCGGTGCGGTCAAAGGCGTGCTGAACATGCTCAAGAGTCTGCGCAAGCAGTACCCGGACAGCCCCTTCGCCGTGGTGTTCGACGCCAAGGGCGGGACATTTCGCGATGAGATGTACGCCGAATACAAGGCCAACCGGCCGAGCATGCCCGATGACATGCGCGTGCAGATCGAGCCCCTGCACCAGAGCGTGATCGCCCTCGGCTTCCCGCTGCTGTGCGTCGACGGCGTCGAGGCCGACGATGTGATCGGCACCCTCGCCCGCAGCAGCGCGGCGGCCGATCGCCCGGTGATCATTTCCACCGGTGACAAGGACATGGCGCAACTGGTCGATGGCCACATTACCTTGGTCAACACCATGTCCGGTAGCTCGATGGATGTGGAGGGCGTTAAGGAGAAATTTGGCGTCGCACCGGAGCAGATCATCGATTATCTGGCGCTGATGGGCGATTCGTCCGACAACATTCCGGGCGTGCCGGGCATCGGCCCGAAGACGGCGTCCGGCCTGCTGGTCGGCGTCAACGGCGGTCTGACCGAGCTGTACGCCAACCTCGACATCGTGCCGACCCTGCCGATCCGTGGCGCAAAAACCCTGCCGGCCAAGCTCGAAGAGCACAAGGAAATGGCTTTCCTGTCCTATCAACTGGCGACCATCAAGGTCGACGTGCCGCTGGATATCGGCCTCGACGATCTGCAGATGGGTCAGGAAGATCCGGCCAAACTCTACGAGCTGTACACCCTGCTGGAATTCAAGAGCTGGCTCAATGATCTGGATCGCGATGCCAAGCGTCTGGAACTGAGCGCGGCGGCCGAACCTGCGCCGGCGGGCGATCTGTTCAGCGCCCCGCAAGCCGAGGCACCTGTTGCTCCTGTCGAGGCCGCCTACGAAACCATCCTCGATCAGGCCCGCTTCGACGTCTGGCTGGAAAAACTGCGCAACGCCAGGCTGATCGCCTTCGACACCGAGACCACCGGCATCGACGCGCAGCAGGCGCAACTGGTTGGCCTGTCGTTCGCCGTACAGGCCAACGAAGCCGCGTACATCCCGCTGACCCATTCCTACATCGGCGTGCCGGAGCAGTTGGATCGCGACACCGTGCTGCGCGCACTCAAGCCGATTCTGGAAGACCCGAACAAGCTCAAGGTCGGCCAGCACGCCAAGTTCGACATGAACATTCTGGCCAACTGCGCCATTGGCGGCGATCAGAGTGAAGGCATCAGCGTGCGCGGCATCGCCTTCGACACGATGCTCGAGTCCTACGTGCTCAACTCCACCGCGACCCGCCACGACATGGACAGCCTCGCGCAAAAGTACCTCGACCACACAACGGTGAGCTTCCAGGACATCGCCGGCAAAGGTGCCAAGCAGCTGACCTTCGACCAGATCGCCCTGGAACAGGCCGGGCCGTACGCCGCTGAAGACGCCGACATCACCCTGCGCCTGCATCAGACCCTGTTCGACAAGCTCAGCGCGATTCCGAGTCTGGCCAGCGTGCTGACCGGCATCGAAATCCCGCTGGTACCGGTACTGGCGCGCATCGAACGCCAGGGCGCGTTCGTCGATGCCGAACTGCTCGGCATTCAGAGCATTGAGCTGGGTAACAAAATGGTCGCGCTGGAGCGTGAAGCCTTCGACATTGCCGGGGAGGAATTCAACCTCGGCTCGCCGAAGCAGCTGGGCGTGATTCTCTATGAAAAGCTTGGTCTGCCGGTGTTGAAGAAAACTGCCAAAGGCCAGCCGTCCACCGCGGAAGAAGTGCTGGCGAAACTCGCCGAAGACGATCACCGCTTGCCGAAGGTGCTGATGGAGCACCGTTCGATGAGCAAGCTGAAAAGCACCTACACCGATCGCCTGCCAGAGCAGATCAACCCGCGCACCGGGCGCATCCACACCTCGTATCACCAGGCTGTGGCTTCGACCGGGCGCCTGTCCTCCAGTGACCCGAACCTGCAGAACATCCCGGTACGCACAGCCGAAGGCCGGCGCATTCGTCAGGCGTTCGTCGCACCCAAGGGCTACAAACTGCTGGCGGCGGACTATTCGCAGATCGAACTGCGGATCATGGCGCACCTGTCCCGTGACGAAGGCCTGATGAACGCCTTCCGCAACAATCTCGACGTGCACACTGCAACCGCTGCCGAAGTATTCAAGGTCGAGCTCGATCAAGTGACATCCGACCAGCGCCGCAGCGCCAAGGCGATCAACTTCGGTCTGATCTACGGCATGGGCGCGCAGAAGCTCGGCAAGGACATCGGCGTCGACACCAAGACCGCCAAGGCTTACATCGACACTTACTTCGCTCGTTATCCAGGCGTGCGCGAATACATGGAGCGCACCCGCGCGCAGGCGGCGGATCAGGGTTACGTTGAAACTTTCTTCGGCCGTCGCCTGTACTTGCCGGAGATCAACTCGAACAAGCCGCAGGAACGCGCCGCCGCTGAACGCACGGCGATCAACGCGCCGATGCAGGGCACGGCAGCGGACATCATCAAGAAAGCCATGGTGGCTGTGGATAACTGGCTGACCACGTCGGGTCTGGACGCGCGGGTCATCCTGCAAGTGCACGACGAACTGGTGCTGGAGGTTCGCGAGGATCTGGTCGAGCAGGTCAGCGCCGAGATTCGTACGCACATGAGCGAAGCGGCGAAACTGGATGTACCGCTGCTGGTGGAAGTTGGCGTTGGCAACAACTGGGATGAGGCGCACTGAGTATTGGCAGAGTTGGGGGGGGCCGCCCCCCCGGGGCCCC
>NZ_JASCPT010000222.1:0-4290 GCF_029959775.1 Pseudomonas sp. PS01270
TTTAATCCTGTGGGAGCGTGCTTGCGCGCGAATGCATTGGGTCAGGCAATGAAGATGTTGAATGTGCCGCCGTCTTCGCGAGCAGGCTCGCTCCCACACTGGATTTTGCATGTCGCCGGGATTTGGCACACGCCGCGAAAACCTATGGGAGCGAGCTTGCTCGCGAAGGCATCCGGTCAGGCGATGAAAATATTGAATGTGCCGCCGTCTTCGCGAGCAGGCTCGCTCCCAAAGGGATCTGCGGCGAGGCTCAGACTCGCAACAACTGCCGAGTCATCGCCATTGAGGTCTCCAGCGACTGCCCGGTGCGCTGCAATTTGTTCAGCAGGCTGGCACCGAGCCAGAGCTGATACAGCGTCTCCGCCAACTTGCGCGCATCGCCCTCCGGCAGGCTTTTGTCGGTCTGGCCTTGTTCGATGCATTCGGTGATGCGCGCGACGATGCGTTCGGCGCCGTCGCGCAGGGTCAGGCGCATTGATTCGGAGAGGTCGGCGACTTCGGCGCTGAGTTTCACCACCAGGCATTCATCGCCGTGGCCTTCGAGGGTGCAGCGGTTCTGCCAGCCCTGCCAGTAATCCATCAAACGCTCGAAGGCAGTCAGCCCCGGCAGCGTCAGGCGGCGCTCCATGTCGGCGAGGTAGTCGACGAAGTAATCCTCGAGCAGCGCCTGGCCGTACAACTCCTTGGATTTGAAGTAGTGATAGAACGAGCCCTTCGGCACGCCGGCGGTCTGCAGGATCTCGTTGAGGCCGACGCTGGTGAAGCCCTTCTCGGCCATCATCCGGTGGCCGGTGTCGAGCAAGTGTTGGCGGGTGTCGTCAAAGGTCGGCTTCATGGTGCGCAAAATTCCAGACAATAGACCAGTCGTATAGTTTTCAGGACCGGGAGTTTGCCATAACCGACGGGCAAAAACATTTTCTGAAAAAATTACTAGACGACTGGTCTAATTGGAAACTATGCTGCGCCCCGACACACAAATTCATGCGGCACCGACAACAAGCGAATCCCTCGCCTTCTGCCGATGCCAGACCAACCCAAGGGTGCTCTATGAAAATCTTGATGGTTCTGACTTCCCACGATCAACTCGGCAACACTGGCAAGAAAACCGGTTTCTGGCTGGAAGAGTTCGCCGCGCCTTACTTTGCCTTCAAGGACGCCGGCGCCGACGTCACCCTGGTATCGCCTGCCGGCGGCCAGCCTCCGCTCGATCCAAAAAGCGATGAGCCAAGCGCGCAGACTGCCGAGACCGACCGCTTCCGCGCCGATCCGGCCGCACAACAAGCATTGGCCACCACTGGCCGTCTGGCTGATGTGAAGGCCGAGGATTTCGATGCCGTGTTCTACCCAGGCGGCCACGGCCCGTTGTGGGATCTGGCCGAAGACAAAGCCTCTATTGCACTGATCGAAGCCTTCGACCGCGCCAACAAACCTCACGGTTTTGTCTGCCACGCACCCGGCGTGTTGCGTCATGTGGTGCGCGCTGACGGCCAGCCGATCGTCAAGGGCCGTGATGTCACCGGTTTCACCAATGCCGAAGAGGCTGCAGTCGGCCTGACTGACGTGGTGCCGTTCCTCATCGAAGACGAGTTCCAGCGCCTTGGCGGGCGCTATTCGAAAGTCGCCGACTGGCAGGTTCACGTGGTGGCTGACGGTCAACTGGTCACCGGCCAGAACCCGGCCAGCTCTGCCGCCGTTGCCGAAAAGCTGTTGAAGATGCTCGGCTGAATCCCTCGCTCCAACCCGATCAACGCCGCGTGCGTACCGCCCGGCGTTGTTTTTTTGCCCAGTCACTAGTCGACTGGTCTAATCAGATTCAAGGCTTACTCCATGAATAGCGCTTTTTTCACGCCCGCCAAATTGGGCAACCACACCCTGAAAAACCGCATCGTTCTGCCGCCTCTCACCCGCCAGCGCAGCACACAACCGGGCAATGTCGCCAACGAGTTGATGGCCGAGTATTACCAGCAGCGCGCCGGTGCCGGTTTGCTCGTCACCGAAGGCACGCAGATCGAACCGCGCGGTCAGGGTTATGCGTGGACGCCGGGCATTCACACGCCGGAGCAGATCGCCGGTTGGCGCAAAGTCACCGAGGCGGTGCACGCCGTGGATGGTGTGATCTTCGCCCAGCTCTGGCACGTCGGTCGGGTCTCGCACATTGCGTTGCAGCCCAACGGCGATGCGCCGGTGTCGGCCTCTGCGGTCGCCACGGATCGCGTGAGCGTGTTCATCGAAACCGCGCCCGGTGTCGGTGAACTGGTGCCGCCGTCCGCTCCGCGCGCGTTGAGCACCGATGAAGTGCAGGAACTGATTCAGCTGTACATCCAGGCCGCGCGCAACGCGATGGATGCGGGTTTCGACGGCATCGAACTGCACTGCGCCAACGGTTATCTGGTCAACCAGTTCATCTCCGCCCACAGCAACCTGCGCACCGACCTGTACGGCGGCTCACTGGACAATCGCTTGCGCTTCTTGCGCGAAGTGGTGGCCGGCGTCGCCGAATGCATCGGCAAGGACAAGGTCGGTGTGCGGTTTGCGCCGCTGTTCACTACCACCGATGAAGCGCGGACGTACCTGGGCCTGGTCGAGGAAGATCCGCACACAACTTACATTGCGGCGATCAAGATTCTTGAAGACGTGGGCATCGCCTACCTGTCGATCGCCGAAGCCGACTGGGACAACGCGCCAGCCATGCCGCAGACCTTTCGCCAGGCCGTGCGCGACACGTTCAGCGGCGCGATCATTTATGCCGGCCGCTACACCGCCAAAACCGGCGCGCAATTGCTTGAGTCGGGGCTGGCCGATCTCGTCGCGTTTGGCCGACCATTCATGGCCAACCCGGACCTGCCGGCGCGGATTGCCAATGACTGGCCGTTGAATCAGTTGAATCCGGCGACGGTGTATGGCGGTGGTGCCGAGGGTTATATCGATTACCCGACCTACCCCGCATAAGGACACAACACAAACCCCTGTGGGAGCTGGCTTGCCAGCGATGGCGTCAGATCAGTCGATGCATGTGTGCCTGACAAAACGCTATCGCTGGCAAGCCAGCTCCCACACGGGACACTGCGCGCACAATACCTATACATAACAAACAATCTGTATAACTATTGGAGTTCGAATCGTTCACCGGACTTCGCTCCATGCCCCCTGCCCACCGCTTGCTCCTGATCCTCGGCGACCAGCTGTCATTCGACCTGGCCTCCCTGCAGCCACTCGATCCCCAGCACGACCTGCTGCTGATGGTCGAGGTCATGGAGGAAGCGACCCACGTCGCCCATCATCCGCAAAAGATCGCTCTGATCTTCAGCGCCATGCGCCACTTTGCCGAGGCGTTGCGCGATAAAGGCTACCGCGTCCAATACGTCCGCCTCGACGACCCGGATAACAGCGGCTCCATCCCCGGCGAATTGCAGCGCTGGCAAACCCTCACCGGCGCCGAACAGATTCATATCACCGAATGCGGCGACTGGCGCCTTGAGCAGTCAATCAAAGATTCGGGCTTGCCCGTGCACTGGCATTCAGACAGCCGTTTCCTCTGCTCCCGCGAAGAGTTCTCCAATTGGGCCAGCGGCAAGAAGCAGCTGCGCATGGAGTTTTTCTACCGCGAGATGCGGCGCAAGAGTCGGCTGCTGCTGAACGGGGACGGTACGCCGGTCGGCGGTGCATGGAATTTCGATGCGGAGAATCGCAAGGCGCTGCCCAAACACGCCAAACCGCCCTACCCGGCGCGTTTCGCCAATGACGCAATCACCCAAGAGGTGCTGGTATTGGTCGGCGAGCGCTTCGCCACGCATTACGGCACGCTGGATGACTTCAATTACCCGGTGACCCACGCCGATGCCCAGGCCCTGTGGCAATACTTTCTCGACTATGCGCTGGCCGGCTTCGGTGATTACCAGGACGCCATGGCCAGCGACGAACCGTTTCTGTTTCACGCGCGGATCAGTGCCGCGCTGAACATCGGCCTGCTCGATCTGCGCCAGCTGTGCAGCGATGTCGAGGCGGCGTACTGGTCGGGGAGCATCGGCCTCAACGCGGCCGAAGGCTTCATTCGGCAGCTGATCGGCTGGCGTGAATACGTGCGCGGCGTGTACTGGCTGAAGATGCCGGACTACGCCGAGGGCAACGTGTTTGGCAACTCGCGTCCGCTGCCGGAGTTCTACTGGACCGGGCAGACACAGATGAACTGCATGCGCCAGGCCATCGGCCAAAGCCTGCAACATGCCTACGCCCACCACATTCAGCGCCTGATGGTCACTGGTAACTTTGCCTTGCTCGCCGGGATTGCGC
>NZ_JASCPT010000223.1:0-4165 GCF_029959775.1 Pseudomonas sp. PS01270
CGATTGACCCGCCGCCTTCGCTCGCTGGCTCGCTCCCACATTCAATCGCATTCCAGCTCAACCTGTGGGAGCGAGCCTGCTCGCGAAGAGGCCAGCCCAGCCACTAAAAGATCAATCAGCTGCGCGCAAAATCCACCGCCGCCGCAAACTGCGCCTCATTCGGCCGCACCCCGGTGTACAGGACAAATTGCTCCAGCGCCTGAATCGCTATCACTTCCAGCCCGGTGATCACTCGCTTGCCCTCGGCCCGCGCCCGCACGATCAGCGGCGTCTCCGAAGGAATCGCCACCACGTCGAATACAATCTCAGCCGCCTTGATCACTTCAGGCTCGAACGCCAGTTGCCCCGCCTCCGGCCCGCCGTCCATGCCTACCGGGGTGACATTGATCAGCATCTGCGGGCGCTCGCTGCCAAGCTCGGCCTGCCAGCGATAACCCAGCGAATCCGCCAGGGCGCGGCCGGCGCGCTCGTTACGGGCGACAATCAAACCGTTCTTGTAGCCACCATCGCGCAGGGCGCTGGCCACCGCTTTGGCCATGCCGCCGCTGCCGCGCAGGGCGAAGGTTGAATGTTTCGGCACCGCGTGGCTCTCCAGCAACTGCGCGACAGCGATGTAGTCGGTGTTGTAGGCCTTGAGATGGCCGCCAGTGTTGACGATGGTGTTGATCGACTGGATCGCCGCTGCCGAGGCATCCAGTTCATCGACCAGCGCAATGCAGGCCTCCTTGAACGGCATCGACACGCCGCAGCCACGAATGCCCAGTGCCCGGATGCCGCCGACCGCGCCGGTCAGGTCCTGGCTGCTGAACGCCTTGTAGTAGAAATTCAGGCCCAGCTGTTCATACAAATGGTTGTGAAAACGCAGACCGAAATTCCCCGGCCGCCCCGACAGGGACATGCACAGTTGGGTGTCTTTGTTCGGGTTCATCTGCATGAAACTTCTCCTTCAAACGCACTTTCGGATGGACGGGATTGGCCAGCCCACCGGGTTCTGAATCATCATTTAGGCTTGTTTGTGGCGCCGCGCAGCCGGGTAAAGAAGCCGGTACAGACCTTACACAAAATTTACCCAGCGGCTGTGCTGAATTTCGCAAATTTGCTGTCTTAGCTGTATCCCCGCGACAACTGTGGGCCTGATTCAGGCCGCGGCGCCGGGTCGAAGAACCGAGGACTTATCATGATTCGTAAACTTCCCATCATGGCTTTGTTGATTGGCGCACTTGCCGTCACCGGCCAGGCTGAAGCGGGTGGTGGCCATGGCTGGCAGGGCCCTGCAGTGTTTGGCGCGATCGTCGGCTCGGCCATCATCGGCTCGGCACTGATCAACCAGGATCGACCGGTGTATGTGCAGCAACAACCGGTTTATGTTCAGCCGCAACCGGTCTACGTGCAGCAACCGCCGCCACCGGTCTACTACCAACCGGCGCCGGTGTATGTGCAACAACCGGTCTACGTGCAGCCGGCCCCCGTCTACTATGGCCCGCCTCGTGGTTATTACGGTCGTCCCCACGGCTACTACGGCGGCCCGCATGGCTACTACGGTGGTCCACGCTGGTAAGCGCAATACAGAGCCCTGCTTTCGAGCGGGGCTTTTTTATGACCGCCGGTCGGCCAACGTCTGAAAAAATCTCGCCAAGGTCGCTGTGAGGACAGTTCGAGCAGCTAAAGTCGGCATGATGGAATCGACCGTCGGGCTTTTTTCATCAAACGGTCACCGCTTTGTCATGACGGAACCGCAATCTGAATCCGTCCGTAAACAACAGATCGATAACAACAAGGACGACTGTATGCCCACACAAAACCCGCACCGCATCGTCGGTCTGTGCACCTCGAGCAAGGTGTACAGCGCGCTCACCGAACTCAAGCATCTGGAAGGCCATCGCTGCGCCAAGCTGCTTTCCCTGCTCGCCGAAAACCTCGTGCACAAGGGCCTGCTCAATGAACGCGAAGTCATGCACATGCTCGATCAAGTGGTCGAATGACGGCAGACCTCACTGGCATCAATGACCACTATCGAAAGCGTTGATTTTCCGCAGCGCCAACGAGCCCCTAAGGTAGCCCCATCAGTTTGATGGAGGTTTCCCCATGGCACAGGTTCAAATCATGTCGGTGATCGGCAGCGCAGTTCCCGCTTCACTCCGCGCCTCGGGCTTGCTCGCCTGCTGGTATCTGGTGCGCGATGGCGAGCCGATCAGCGGCCCGCTCACTTCGTTGCCGGCAGCGCAGGCTTTGTCGCAACAGGTCGCCAGCGCCTCGTTCCGTGCTTAAGGCAGTTGCACCTTGGGCTTGGTCTCGACGAACAGCGCCCAGCTCGACAGGAACAACGCGGCAATCAGCGGCCCGATCACAAAGCCGTTGAGGCCGAAGACTGCGAGGCCGCCAAGGGTCGAGACCAGGATCAGGTAATCGGGCATTTTCGTGTCCTTGCCCACCAGTATCGGGCGCAGCACGTTGTCGACCAGGCCGATCACGAATACGCCGAACAAGCCCAGCACCACGCCCTGCCAGATCATGCCGCTAAGCAGGAAGTACGCCGCCACCGGCGCCCAGACAATCCCCGCGCCCACCGCTGGCAACAGCGACAGAAACGCCATCAGTACCGCCCAGAGCAGCGCGCTGGGAATGTCGAGAAACCAGAAAATCAGCCCGCCCAGCGCGCCTTGGGTCACGGCCACCACCACGTTGCCCTTGACCGTCGCGCGCACCACGCGGTTGAACTTCAGTTGCAGGCGGCGCTTGTGGTTTTCTTCCAGCGGCACGGCAGTGCGCATTTTGCGCGCCAGCTCGGGGCCGTCACGCAGGAAGAAAAACAGCAGATACAGCATGATGAAAAAGCTCACCACGAATTCGAATGTGCCCTGGCCGAAGCTGAACGCCTGAGTCGCCAGTGCCTGGCTGCCCTGCATCGCCGCTTTGACGATCTTCTCGCGCAAGCTGTCGAGTTCGCCCATGCCGAAGCGGTCGAGCAAGTGCTGAAAGTACGGCGGCAGGCTGTGCTTGAACTGCGCCAGATACGCAGCGATGTCCAGCTCGCCGCTTTCAATGTTCTTGTAGACCGTCGCGCCTTCCTGGACCAGCAGGATGCTGACGATGATCACCGGCAGAATCGCGATCACCAGGCACAGGCTCAAGGTGCACAGCGACGTCACGTTGCGTTGCAAACCGAACTTCTGCTGCAACCTGCGCTGTACCGGCGCAAACAGAATGCCGAGGATGACAGCCCAGAACACCGCGCCGTAAAACGGCAGCAGAATCCAGATAAAGGCCACCGTGACCAGCACCAGCAGCACTGTCAGGGATTTGAATTGCAGACTCTTTTCGTTCATATCCGGTCCATGTCAGTCAGGCGTCACGCACGCCCGCCCCACTTAGTCAGCCGCCGAGCGCGTGAGTGCCATGTTTATTCATGGAGCATAGATCCAGATCAATAAACCCTCGCAACAGCTGCCCTACCCTGCGCGGCTTTTGCGACCGACACCCAAATGCCAACTCTCATCGCCCCCGAGCTTCTCGCCCCCGCCGGCACCCTGAAAAACATGCGTTACGCCTTCGCTTATGGCGCCGATGCGGTCTACGCCGGCCAGCCGCGCTACAGCCTGCGGGTGCGCAACAACGAATTCGACCACGCCAACCTGGCGCTGGGCATCCGTGAGGCGCAGGCGCAGGGCAAGCGCTTCTACGTGGTGGTCAACATCGCCCCGCACAACGCCAAGCTGAAGACGTTTCTCAAGGATCTGGCGCCAGTGATCGAGATGGCCCCGGATGCGCTGATCATGTCCGATCCGGGCCTGATCATGCTGGTGCGCCAGCACTTTGCGCAGATGCCGATTCACCTGTCGGTGCAGGCCAACACGGTGAATTGGGCGAGCGTCGAGTTCTGGCAGCAACAGGGACTGAGCCGGATCATTCTGTCGCGCGAATTGTCGCTGGAGGAGATCGGCGAAATTCGCGAGCAGGTGCCGGGCATGGAGCTGGAAGTGTTCGTGCACGGCGCGCTATGCATGGCCTATTCCGGGCGCTGCCTGCTTTCCGGTTACACCCCCCGTGTCAGCCTACCTGTCACCTCTGTTGATTGACTCAACCATTCATGGGGGCGAAGGTGTCTAGCAATGCCGAAGCGTTATGACGATGACTTCAGAGACTGGGCTGTTCTTCAAATGATGCC
>NZ_JASCPT010000224.1:0-4101 GCF_029959775.1 Pseudomonas sp. PS01270
GTGCGCCAGATGATGGCGCTGATGGGCTGAAACGCCTTTTTTCGTTTGCTGTGAGCACAAAAGCAAACGCCCCGAACAAGTCGGGGCGTTTGCTGGAACCGCCGTTAGTGCGTTTTCACACAGTCTGTTCGGTCGGGTTTTTTTATGCCCGGCGCATGGCGTTTCTCGCACGATAAAAGCAGCTTCGCGCCGTTTGCCGCCAGCCCCCAGCCGACTACCATCACAGGCAAGAAAAAATCTTTGACCCAGTGCTCAAGTTGAAGGCAACTGCAACCGACACAGTTAATTCAGAGCTATTACTCAAATGACGACATTGCGGCCAGGATCACGGCGACTTTTCCCGTGCCCGATTGTCCCTTTGACTGCCAACCCGGGATTGCCAATACTCATGGCAACTTGACGCTACCCGCACGGAACAAGGAATAACCCTTTGAAGCTGGAACTCAAGAACAGCTTGTCGGTGAAGTTGCTCCGGGTCGTGCTCCTGTCGGCATTGATCGTAGGCGTAGTCTTGAGCTGCGCGCAGATTGTCTTCGATGCCTACAAGACCCGTCAGGCGGTTGCCGGCGACGCCGAGCGCATCCTCGACATGTTCCGCGATCCATCGACCCAGGCCGTGTACAGCCTGGACCGGGAAATGGGCATGCAGGTGATCGAAGGGCTGTTCCAGGACGACGCCGTGCGTCAGGCCTCCATCGGCCACCCCAACGAAGCCATGCTGGCGCAGAAATCCCGCGAGCTGCAGCATTCCAACAGCCGATGGCTGACCGACCTGATTCTCGGCCAGGAACGCACCTTCACCACGCAATTGGTCGGCCGCGGTCCGTACAGCGAATACTACGGCGACCTGAGCATCACCCTCGACACCGCCACCTATGGCGAAGGGTTTATCGTCAGCTCGGTGATCATTTTCATTTCCGGGGTGTTGCGGGCACTGGCGTTGGGCCTGGTGCTGTATCTGGTCTATCACTGGCTGCTGACCAAACCGCTGTCGCGAATCATCGAGCACCTCACCGAGATCAACCCCGATCGTCCCAGCGAGCACAAGATTCCGCAGATCAAGGGCCACGAAAAAAACGAACTGGGCCTGTGGATCAACACCGCCAACCAGTTGCTCGAGTCCATCGAACGCAACACCCACCTGCGCCACGAAGCGGAAAACAGCCTGCTGCGCATGGCCCAGTACGACTTCCTCACCGGTCTGCCGAACCGCCAGCAATTGCAGCAGCAACTGGACAAGATTCTCGTCGATGCCGGCAAGCTGCAGCGCCGCGTCGCGGTGTTGTGCGTCGGCCTGGATGACTTCAAGGGCATCAACGAGCAATTCAGCTACCAGACCGGTGACCAATTGCTGCTGGCCCTGGCCGATCGTTTACGTGCCCACAGTGGTCGTCTTGGCGCGCTCGCTCGCCTCGGCGGCGATCAGTTCGCGCTGGTGCAGGCCGACATTGAACAGCCTTACGAAGCAGCAGAACTGGCGCAAAGCATTCTCGATGACCTCGAGGCGCCCTTCGCCCTCGACGATCATGAAATCCGCCTGCGCGCGACTATCGGCATCACCCTGTTTCCGGAGGACGGCGACAGCACCGAGAAGCTGTTGCAGAAAGCCGAACAGACCATGACCCTGGCCAAGACCCGCTCGCGCAATCGCTATCAGTTCTATATCGCCAGCGTCGACAGCGAGATGCGCCGTCGTCGCGAGCTGGAAAAAGACCTGCGCGATGCGCTGATCCGCGACCAGTTCTACCTCGTCTATCAGCCGCAGATCAGCTATCGCGATCACCGCGTGGTCGGCGTCGAAGCGCTGATTCGCTGGCAACATCCGGAACACGGTCTGGTGCCTCCGGACCTGTTCATCCCGCTGGCCGAACAGAACGGCACGATCATCGCCATCGGCGAGTGGGTGCTCGATCAGGCCTGCAAGCAATTGCGCGAGTGGCACGATCAGGGTTTCGTCGATCTGCGCATGGCGGTCAATCTGTCCACCGTGCAACTGCACCACGCCGAGCTGCCGCGGGTGGTCAACAACCTGTTGCAGATGTACCGCTTGCCGCCGCGCAGTCTGGAACTGGAAGTCACCGAAACCGGCCTGATGGAAGACATCACCACCGCCGCCCAGCATCTGCTCAGCCTGCGCCGCTCCGGTGCGCTGATCGCGATCGACGACTTCGGCACCGGCTACTCGTCCCTCAGTTATCTGAAAAGCCTGCCGCTGGACAAGATCAAGATCGACAAGAGCTTCGTTCAGGACCTGCTCGATGACGACGATGACGCGACCATCGTTCGCGCGATCATTCAACTGGGCAAGAGCCTGGGCATGCAGGTGATTGCCGAAGGCGTGGAAACCGCCGAGCAGGAAAGCTACATCATTTCCGAGGGTTGCCACGAAGGTCAGGGCTACCACTACAGCAAACCGCTGCCAGCGCGGGAGCTGGGTATTTACCTCAAGCAGGCGCAACGCAGCAACGCGGCGATTCTCTGAAAGCGAGAGATCGCGCCATCACACCTGCCTAAATAAGAAATATTTCCAAGCACGCCTTTACACATAATGCGAAAGATTTGCATTATGTCGCAGTTTTGCGCGCCACCGGCGCCAGTCCACTCAACTACCGAAGCAGGATGTTCGCCATGATTCGTATGCCTCTGGCTACCGCCAGTCTGCTGGCCATCGCTATTTCCCTCGCCGGTTGCGGCGAAGGCAAGGACAAAGAAAAAGCCTCCGAAATGACTCCGGCTTCCAGCAGTGCTGCTCCAGCCCCTGCCGCTGCACCTGCTCCTGCCGCCGGTAAAGTTGACGATGCCGCCGCCAAGGCTGTGGTCGCGCACTACGCCGACATGGTCTTCGCCGTTTACAGCGATGCCGAATCCACCGCGAAAACCCTGCAGAGCGCGGTCGACGCGTTCCTCGCCAAGCCGAACGCCGACACCCTCAAAGCCGCCAAGGCTGCCTGGGTCGCCGCACGCGTGCCGTACCTGCAGAGCGAAGTATTCCGCTTCGGCAACACCATCATTGACGATTGGGAAGGTCAGGTTAACGCCTGGCCGCTGGACGAAGGCCTGATCGACTACGTCGACAAATCCTACGAGCACGCACTGGGTAACCCGGGCGCCAGCGCCAACATCATTGCCAACACCGAAGTGCAGGTCGGCGAAGACAAAGTCGACGTGAAAGAAATCACCCCGGAAAAACTCGCCAGCCTCAACGAGCTGGGCGGTTCCGAGGCGAACGTTGCCACCGGCTACCACGCGATCGAATTCCTGCTCTGGGGCCAGGATCTGAACGGCACCGGCCCTGGCGCTGGCAACCGTCCGGCCTCGGACTATCTGGAAGGCGCCGGCGCCACCGGTGGTCATAACGAGCGTCGTCGTGCCTACCTGAAAGCCGTGACCCAACTGCTGGTGAGCGACCTGGAAGAAATGGTCGGCAACTGGAAGCCGAACGTGGCCGACAACTACCGCGCCACCCTGGAAGCCGAGCCAGGCGAAACCGGCCTGCGCAAAATGCTCTTCGGCATGGGCAGCCTGTCGCTGGGTGAACTGGCGGGCGAACGCATGAAGGTTTCCCTGGAAGCCAACTCCCCCGAAGACGAGCAGGATTGCTTCAGCGACAACACCCACTACTCGCACTTCTACGACGCCAAAGGCGTGCGTAACGTTTACCTGGGCGAGTACACCCGTGTTGACGGCACCAAGATGACCGGCGCCAGCCTGTCGTCGCTGGTGGCCAAGGCCGATCCGGCTGCCGACACCGCGCTGAAAGCCGATCTGGCCGCGACCGAAGCGAAGATCCAGGTCATGGTCGATCACGCCAACAAGGGTGAGCACTACGACCAGTTGATCGCTGCCGGCAACACCGCTGGCAACCAGGTGGTTCGCGACGCCATCGCCGCGCTGGTCAAGCAGACCGGCTCGATCGAAGCCGCTGCCGGCAAACTGGGCATCAGCGACCTGAACCCGGACAGCGCCGATCACGAATTCTGATCGCAGCGTCCGCTCAAAAAGAGGCGACCTTCGGGTCGCCTTTTTCATTATTGGCACACCACTATCCCTGTGGGAGCGAGCCTGCTCGCGAAGGCTTGATCCGGCGCAGCATTTTCAGCG
>NZ_JASCPT010000225.1:0-4072 GCF_029959775.1 Pseudomonas sp. PS01270
TGGCGGAGGGGCAGTAACCAGATATGTTGCTGATCCGCCGCCTTCGCGAGCAAGCTCGCTCCCACAATTGATATTTACACCCTTCAACCCCTGTCATATTTCGGTCACGCGCCTGACTTAATCTCCCCGGCAATCCCCTTGGCTTGATTCGGTGCCGGCATGACCCTGCGTGTTCTCTGCGTTTTCCTGTTGAGTGGCTGGCTGTCGGTGTCCGCCGCCGCCCTGCCGATCCCCGAAAACGGCCCGGCGTTGCGCATTCAGGGCTCCAATACCATCGGCGCCGAACTCGGCCCGGCGCTGGTCGAAGGCCTGTTGCAGGAACAAGGCCTGCTGAAAATCCACCGCGAAACCCCGGACACCGCCAACGAACAACGCATCGTCGGCCAGACCGCACAAGGGCAACGCGTGGTCATCGAAGTCGCCGCCCACGGTTCCAGCACTGGCTTCACTGCATTGAAAAACGCCAGCGCCGATCTGGCCGCCTCTTCCCGTGAGATCAAGGACAGCGAACTGCTTGCCCTGCAAGCCCTAGGCGATCTGAAAAGCCCGGCGGCCGAGCAAGTCATTGCCATCGACGGCCTGGCGATCATCCTCAACCCGGCCAACCCGCTTGAGCAGTTGAACACCGAGCAACTGGCGCGGATTTTTGCCGGCGAAGTGAAAACCTGGGAAGAACTCGGTGGCCGTGGCGGCGCCATTCATTTATACGCGCGGGATGATCAATCGGGGACGTACGACACGTTCAAGGAACTGGTCCTGAGCCGGCGTGGGAAAAGTCTCAGCAGCGCGGCGAAGCGTTTCGAATCCAGCGAGCAATTGTCCGATGCGGTCAGCGCCGACCCGCAAGGTATCGGCTTCATCGGCTTGCCTTACGTGCGTCAGGCCAAAGCCGTGGCGATTGCCGACGGCGCCTCGCAAGCGATGCTGCCGCTGAACAGTCTGATCGCCACCGAAGACTATCCGCTGTCGCGGCGCTTGTTCTTTTATCTGCCGCCGGACACCCGCAATCCTTGGGCGCAGGCCTTGGCCACGTTCGCGCAGAGCCCACAGGGTCAGGCAATCGTCGCCGCCAGCGGTTTTGTCAGCCAGACCGTGCAGGCCATGGGCGTGGCGCCGAATGCGCTGATGCCCGAGGGTTACCAATCCCTCAGCCGGCATGCCCAGCGTCTGACAGTGAATTTCCGTTTTGCCGAGGGCAGCGCCAGTCTGGACAACAAGGCGCGGCAGGATCTGGCGCGGGTGCTCGACTATATAAAGCGCAATGGCAAGACCGAACGGGCGGTGACGCTGGTGGGGTTTGGTGATTTGAAGGATGACCCGGCGCGGGCCGATCTGCTGTCGAAGCTGCGAGCGATGGCGGTGCGGCGCGAGCTGGTCAAAAACGGTGTGGTCATGCGCGAGGTGCGTGGCTTTGGCGCGCTGATGCCGGTGGCGACCAACAGCGCGGATGAAGGGCGGATCAAGAATCGGCGGGTTGAGGTTTGGGTGTATTGATCCTGACGCCTGATCGTTCCCACGCTCCGCGTGGGAACGCATCCCGTGACGCTCCGCGTCACAGTGGACGCAGAGCGTCCATGGCGGCATTCCCACGCAGAGCGTGGAAACGATCAGACTGAGGGGAATGCGAATGAGGCTACTCGGTATTACTGGCCGCTGCGCAGCATCTCCTTCGGCACATACTTGCCGATCTCGAACTTGCCAATCGCCGCGCGGTGCACTTCGTCGGGGCCGTCGGCCAGTCGCAGGGTGCGCTGCATGGCGTACATATAGGCCAGCGGGAAATCGTTCGACACCCCTGCCCCACCGTGCATCTGGATCGCCCGGTCGATCACCCGCAGGGCCACGTTCGGTGCGACGACTTTGATCTGCGCAATCTCGCTTTTCGCCACTTTGTTGCCGACGGTGTCCATCATGTACGCCGCTTTCAACGTCAGCAGACGCGCCATGTCGATCTCCATCCGCGAGTCGGCGATCTTGTCGATGTTGCCGCCCAGACGCGCCAGCGGTTTGCCGAATGCGGTGCGACTCACCGAACGTTTGCACATCAGTTCCAGTGCACGCTCGGCCATGCCGATCGAACGCATGCAGTGGTGAATGCGGCCTGGGCCAAGGCGACCCTGAGCGATTTCGAAGCCGCGTCCTTCACCGAGCAGGACGTTTTCGTACGGCACCCGAACGTTATCGAACAGCACTTCGGCGTGACCGTGCGGTGCGTCGTCGTAACCGAACACCGGCAGCGGCCGGACGATTTTCACCCCGGGGGTGTCGACGGGCACGAGAATCATCGAGTGCTGGGCGTGACGCGGCGCGTCGGGGTTGCTCAGGCCCATGAAGATCAGGATCTTGCAGCGCGGATCGCAGGCGCCGGAAGTCCACCATTTCTTGCCGTTGATTACCCACTGATCGCCATCACGCACAGCTCGGGCGGCCATGTTGGTTGCGTCGGAAGACGCCACATCAGGCTCGGTCATGGCGAACGCCGAACGGATTTCGCCGCGCAGCAGCGGCTCGAGCCAGCGCTGTTTCTGCTCTTCGTTGGCGTAGCGCACCAATACTTCCATGTTGCCGGTGTCCGGCGCTGAGCAGTTGAACGGCTCCGGCCCGAGCAGGGAACGGCCCATGATTTCCGCCAATGGCGCATATTCGAGGTTGCTCAGGCCGGCGCCCAGCTCGGACTCAGGCAGAAACAAATTCCACAGCCCTTCAGCCTTGGCCTTGGCCTTGAGCTCTTCCATGATCGCGGTCGGCTGCCAGCGATCGCCCTCGGCAACCTGGCGCTCGAACACCGCTTCGGCGGGGTAAACGTAAGTGTCCATGAACGCAGTCACGCGCTCACGCAGTTCCTGAACCTTGGGCGAATAAGCGAAATCCATGGGTAGTTACCTTCTCGGGCAGAGGTTGTTCAAGTCATGCAATCGATGCTAGAACAGCGCTGATCATTTACCTAGCCTATTCTCGGCGTGTATAAACATTCATCACCAATATATGATCCGCTGATCGTCAGCCCCAAAACACTTGCACTTAATAACAAGAGAAGCCGCGTTATGAATCTGAGCAAGGTCGACCTGAACCTTTTCATCGTCTTCGACGCGATCTACACCGAAGCCAACCTGACCCGCGCCGGGCAGATTGTCGGGATCACCCAGCCGGCGGTGTCCAACGCGCTGGCGCGGTTGCGCGAAACCTTCAACGACCCGCTCTTCGTGCGTACCGCTCAGGGCATGGTGCCCACGCCGATGGCGCAGAACATCATCGGCCCGGTGCGCAACGCCCTTTCGCTGCTGCGCGTGTCGGTGCAGGAAAGTCGCATCTTCAACCCGGCGCAGGCGGTCAAGACCTACCGCATCAGCATGACCGATCTGACGGAAGCAATCATTCTGCCGCCACTGTTCCAGCGCCTGCGCCGCCTGGCGCCAACGGTGATCATCGAAAGCTTTCTGTCCAAGCGCCGGGAAACCACCAAGGAACTCGCGGCCGGGCGTCTGGATTTCGCCGTGGATGCTCCGCTCAATACCGACCCGCAGGTGCGCCACGTCAAGCTGATGGACGACCGTTACGTCTGCGCCATGCGCAAGGGCCATCCAATGGCGGGCAAGGAAAAACTCAGCCTCGATGACTACCTGTCGCTGACTCACATCCATATTTCCAGCCGCCGCAGCGGTCTGGGTTATGTCGATCTGGCGCTGGGCAAAATGGGCATCCAGCGCAAGATCGCCCTGCGCTCGCAGCACTATCTGATGGCTTCGCAAGTGATGCAGCAGACCGACATGGTCATGACCGTGCCGGAACGCTTCGCCCGCCGCCATGATTTGCAGTCGTTCAATTTGCCGGTGAATGATGTGCCGTCGGTGGAAACGCATTTGTACTGGCACGAAAGCACCGACCAGGACCCGGCCAACCGCTGGATGCGCGAGCAAATGATCGAGTTGTGCCAGCAGGTGACGGCGCAGGAGAAGAAGCGGGAGAAGGTTTAAGACACGACACCGTGTCACCGTTCTTCGCGAGCAAGCTCGCTCCCACAGGGTTTTCTGTCGAACACAAATCCTGTGTTCACACACATCCACTGTGGGAC
>NZ_JASCPT010000226.1:0-4070 GCF_029959775.1 Pseudomonas sp. PS01270
GCCTGCTCGCGAAAGCGCTGTATCAGTCGCCCCCAAGGCTCAATGACGCAGCGTATTCGCGAGCAGGCTCGCTCCCACAGGGATTCAAAACCGGGAAAACCCACTAATAAAGACAATAGGGGTCGTCATGGATCAACCCAGTGCAAACCCGCAGCGCAGCTACACCCGTGGCTCTCAGGACAAAGCCCTGCTGGCGATGACCATCGGTCAGCGCTTCGATCAGACTGTCGCGCAATACCCGGACGGCGAGGCGTTGGTGGTGCGCCATCAGCAGTTGCGTTACTCCTGGCGGCAACTGGCCGACGCGGTGGATGAGCAGGCCAGGGCCTTGCTCGCACTGGGCTTGCAGACCGGCGATCGACTCGGCATCTGGGCGCCGAATTGCGCGCAGTGGTGCATTACCCAGTTCGCCACGGCGAAGATCGGCGTGATCCTGGTCAACATCAATCCCGCCTACCGCAGCTCCGAACTCGAATACGTGCTCAAGCAATCCGGCTGTCAGTGGCTGGTCTGCGCCGGAGCGTTCAAAACCTCGAATTACCACGAAATGCTCCAGACCCTGGCGCCAGAATTGGCCGAGCACGCCATCGGTCAGCTGCGCAGCGAACGCCTGCCGGAGCTGCGCGGCGTGATCAGCCTCGATGCCAATCCGCCGCCGGGTTTTCTGCCGTGGTCGCAGCTCAGCGATCTGGCCGCCAGCGTCTCGTCCGAACAGCTGCGCGAACGCAGCGCCAGTCTGCATTTCGATCAACCGGTGAACATCCAGTACACCTCCGGCACTACCGGTTTCCCCAAGGGCGCGACCCTCAGTCACTACAACATTCTCAACAACGGTTACATGGTCGGCGAAAGCCTCGGCCTGACGGCTGCCGATCGTCTGGTGATTCCGGTGCCGCTGTATCACTGCTTCGGCATGGTCATGGGCAACCTCGGTTGCGTCACCCATGGCAGCACGATGATTTACCCCAACGACGCTTTCGATCCGGCGCTCACCCTGCAAGCGGTGGCCGAAGAAAAAGCCACGGCGCTGTACGGTGTGCCGACCATGTTCATCGCCATGCTCGATCAGCCGCAGCGGCAGACTTTCGACCTGTCGAGCCTGCGCACCGGGATCATGGCCGGCGCCACCTGTCCGATTGAGGTCATGCGCCGGGTGATCAACGAAATGCATATGAGCGAAGTGCAGATTGCCTACGGCATGACCGAAACCAGCCCGGTGTCGCTGCAGACCGGGCCTGCGGATGAGCTGGAATTGCGTGTCACCACCGTCGGGCGCACCCAGCCGCAACTGGAAAGCAAGATCATCGACACCGCCGGCAACCTCGTGCCGCGCGGCACCATTGGCGAATTGTGCACGCGCGGTTACAGCGTGATGCTCGGTTACTGGAACAACCCGCAGGCCACCGCCGAAGCCATCGATGAGGCCGGCTGGATGCACACCGGCGACCTGGCGAGCATGAACGAGGAGGGTTACGTCAACATCGCCGGGCGTAACAAAGACATGATCATTCGTGGCGGCGAGAATGTTTATCCCCGTGAGCTGGAGGAATTCTTCTTCACCCATCCGGCGGTGGCGGACGTGCAGGTGATCGGTATTCCCTGCTCACGCTACGGTGAGGAAATCGTCGCCTGGATCAAATTCCACCCCGGCCACAGCGCCTCGGAGCTGGAGCTGCAAAACTGGTGCAAGGAACGCATCGCCCATTTCAAGACACCGCGTTACTTCAAATTCGTCGACGCGTTTCCGATGACGGTGACGGGCAAGATCCAGAAATTCAGGATGCGCGAGATCAGTATCGAGGAGCTGAAAATAACCGAGCGGTAACCTAAACCCTGTGGGAGCTGGCTTGCCAGCGATGGCGTCAGGTCAGCCAGCATCAATGTTGAATGTTCTACCGCAATCGCTGGCAAGCCAGCTCCCACAGGGATCAGGGGATTCAGGAATCACAGAAAGCACAAAGGGGAGCCGAAGCTCCCCTTTAATTTGTCGTTGCGTGCTCTTTTTATTATTGAGGGTCGGTCTGTTGTTGTTTTTGGCAACCGTGGCCCTGTACAGCTTTTTGGCGACCCCCATCCGGGGTCAAGAGCAAACGTATTTTTTTGAGCGCTGATCTGCTTTCTCGTTTAACGATCCAACCGATTCGGGAGCTACCTGAAGGTAGTTTTATTGTTCTCTGCCCGGTTGCGGGTCACTCCTGAGAGCACCCTGAAAAGCACACCTTCTCCAAAAAAATCTGTTAGCTGCGTCTCTGCCGTGTTGTTCTTGTTATGTCAGAGTCGTTTCGTCTTGTTTTTATTGGTTTGCGGCTTTTTATTCTTGTTATGCCATAGAGATAGCAGGTGTCGTGCCAACTTTTAAAAAGCCTTATAAATCAGTGATTTAACTTTTTCAGGCTTTTTCACCCCTAGCCAAAGCCAGACAATTTGTTTCCGTGTTACTCGCTTTTGCCCACTTCACTGATCCAGCGGTAACACCTCACTGCGCGCTGCGTGCCTTGGCCACTCGCGAACCGCTTGGACGGCCGAGCACTGCGCTGATCTGCTGGCCCGCAGCAATCAAGGCGTCCAGATCGATACCGGTCTCGATGCCCAGGCCATTGAGCAGGTACACCACGTCCTCGGTGGCAACGTTACCGCTAGCGCCTTTGGCGTACGGGCAGCCGCCGAGGCCGGCGATAGAGCTGTCGAACACCGCAATGCCTTCGAGCAGGCTGGCGTAGATGTTGGCCATGGCCTGGCCATAGGTGTCATGGAAATGCCCGGCGAGTCTGTCCCGTGGCACCTGCGCCGAAACCACCTCGAACAGGCGCCGGGTCGCGCCCGCCGTGCCGGTGCCGATGGTGTCGCCCAGCGACACTTCGTAGCAGCCCATCGCGTACAGCTCGCGCGCGACCATCGCCACTTGCTCCGGCGCGACCGTGCCTTCATACGGACAGCCCAGCACACAGGAAACGTAACCGCGCACGGTAACGCCGTGTTGTTTCGCCGCCTCCATGATCGGCGCAAACCGCGCCAGGCTCTCGCTGATCGAGCAATTGATGTTGCGCTGCGAGAACGCCTCGGAGGCGGCGGCGAACACCGCGACTTCCTTGACCCCGGCGGCAAGCGCGTCTTCAAAGCCGCGCAAGTTCGGCGCCAGTGCGCCGTAGGTCACGCCGGGTTTGCGCTGGATCTGCGCGAACACTTCGGCGGATCCGGCCATTTGCGGCACCCACTTGGGCGAAACGAAACTGCCGACTTCGATATAGCCGAGCCCTGCGGCGCTCAGGGCGTCGACCAGTTGCACTTTGTCGGCGACGCTGATCGGCTGGGCTTCGTTCTGCAGGCCATCGCGCGGGCCGACTTCGATCAGGCGTACTTGGGAGGGGAGGGACATGGGTGGGACCTGCCTGTTTTTTGAGTTCACGAAGAACCCTGTGGGAGCGAGCCTGCTCGCGAAAGCGTAGGGTCAGTGACAGATATTCTGAATGTCAGACCGTATTCGCGAGCAAGCTCGCTCCCACAGGGGAAGTGGTGAATCTTTAGACCGCCTGCTGGCTCTTGAGCGTCTGCTCCAGCGCCTGCACGCAGCGCTCTTCGGCTGTGTCCAGCTCAAGCTTCATCTGTTCGATATCGAGCAACTGCTGTTCGAGCTGTTCGCGGCGTTCGCTGATTTTCGCCAGCATGCTGTTGAGCTGTTTGGTGTTACCGCCGGACGGGTCGTAGAGCTCGATCAACTCGCGGCATTCGGCCAGGGAAAAACCGATGCGCTTGCCGCGCAGGATCAGCTTCAGAGTGACCTTGTCGCGCGGCGAATAGATACGTTCCTGGCCACGACGCTCGGGGCTGAGCAGGCCTTGCTCTTCATAAAAGCGGATCGCCCGGGTGGTGATGTCCAGCTCGCGGGCGAGGTCGGAAATGCTGTAGGTCTGACTGCTCATGAAAGCGCTCGGAAAAGGGGCATGGCGCTAAGCTAATCGGTGGTTTACGTTTACGTCAAGCGGGATGGTTTTGGGGTGTCTGTACAGGCCCCTTCGCGAGCAAGCTCGCTCCCACAGTGGATGTGTGTGAACACAGGATTTGTGTTCGAC
>NZ_JASCPT010000227.1:0-3874 GCF_029959775.1 Pseudomonas sp. PS01270
GAGCCTGCTCGCGAATGCGCCGTGTCAGACAGATGTATTCAGCTGACTCAGCGCTTTCGCGAGCAGGCTCGCTCCCACAGGGGCTTTGCGCTGTGTCAGATAATGAAAGGATTACTCGGTACTGCCCAGCCCTTGCCAGTGCTTGAGGCCGATGAAGATGAAGCGCAGTTGCTGGGTGATCTTCGCCTGCGGGGTCAGATGCTCCGGCAAGGCCTCGGCGGGCGGGTCGATGATGTCGGGGAGGGTGGCGAACACCGATTTGACGATCAGGTCGGCCATCACGCTGAGGCCGGCCAGATCCAGATGTTGCAGCTTGGGCATCAGCGCCAGGTCCGCCGCGAGGTCGGCGCTGATGTTCTCCCGCAGGCGTCCGATTGCCTGACGTACCGGCAGCGAGCCGCCGTATTGTTCGCGGGCGAGAAACAGGAATTGCGAGCGGTTGGCGTTGACCACATCAAGGAAGATGCGCACCGAAGCGTCGATGATGCCGCCCATGACGAATTCATTGTGGCGCACCAGGCGGATGGTCTCGCGGAAGGTCTGGCCGACTTCACTGACCAGTACCAGACCCAACTCGTCCATATCGGCAAAGTGCCGGTAGAAACCGGTGGGCACGATGCCGGCGGTCTTGCTCACTTCGCGCAGGCTCAGGCTGCCGAATCCTCGGCCGCTTTCCATCAGGTGGCGGGCAGCGTCCATCAGGGCGTTGCGGGTCTGTTGTTTCTGTTCGGCGCGGGGCAGCATCGCAGGGTGTGTTCTTCGGCAGGACAAGCGCCGCACTCTAGCAAATCGGCTTTGTCGGCGTCGAACGGGGAGTCATGCAGCGAGGGATCACAGAAGCTGAAAAGTCAAAAGCCCAATCCGCTGATTGGGCTTTTTCGCTGGGCCGTCATAGGCTCAGCTCACGGCGCTGTTGCGTTCGATCACACGGTCACCACCACCTTCGGCGAGGGCTTGACCTTGTGGAGTCTTGTCGTAGCCGTCTTCCACCAAGCCTTTTTCTTCGAGACGATTGCGGCCGTTTTCGGCTACAGCCTGGCCTTGTGGCGTCTTGTCATAGCCATCTTCAACCAGACCTTTTTCTTGGAGGCGGTTGCGACCGTTTTCAGCCAGAGTCTGACCTTGTGGGGTTTTGTCATAGCCGTCTTCAGCCAGAGTCTGACCTTGTGGGGTTTTGTCGTAGCCGTCTTCAGCGAGAGTCTGGCTGAACACCGAGTGGCTGTCTTTGACTTGCGGAGTGGCCTGATCGGCAGCGGGCAGGGCAAAAGCAGTGCTGGCTAGCATCGACAGGGTAAGGCTGAGCAGTAATTGGCGTTTCATGATAGTGGCTCCTTGGGAGGGCAATAAAGTGGGTACGAGGGCAATGCTACTCTCGATAAGTCGATATAAAAGTTCATAAACGCAATGGTAATAATCAACAGAATTGATTGTTCGGCGCGAAGGCTCTAGATCGGGCCTTTGCGGGCGACGGTTTTGCACCGTCGTGGGTATTTTCGACTCACTCGCGCCTCGCAAAAGTGCGGGTCGCGGTAACACTGCTCGACCGATCGGTCAGTTTTGCCGGCCTTTTTATGGCTTAAACTGCCTTTCAATTAAACCTGCGGGCCTTTCGCCAGTCACAGACTGCATAGGGGCCGCTTCGGTCTGCCGTTTCAGCTGTGCGTCGGGATGTCCGGCGTGCGGTCGTGATCAGGAGCTTTGTGCATGACGCGCACTGGAAAAATCTTCAGCTGGACCTTCGCCATCCTCGCGCTGCTGCTGGCAGCCTTGATTCTGATCATCGTGTTTTTCGACTGGAACCGGATCAAACCCACGATCAACGAGAAAGTTTCGGAAGAACTGCACCGGGCGTTTGCCATCAATGGCAACCTCGCTGTGATCTGGCAGCGCGAGCCGGAAGAAGGCGGCTGGCGCTCTTGGGTGCCGTGGCCGCACGTGGTCGCCGAGGATCTGAGTCTGGGCAACCCGGACTGGTCGAAACAGCCGCAGATGGTCACGCTCAAACGCGTTGAACTGCGCATTTCGCCGCTGGCCCTGCTGGCCCAGCGCGTGGTGATTCCGCGCATCGACCTGACCGAGCCGAATGCCGAACTGCAACGTCTGGCCGATGGCCGCGCGAACTGGACCTTCAAATTCGATCCCAAGGACCCGAACGCCGAGCCGTCGAGCTGGGTGGTCGATATCGGCGCGATCGGTTTCGACAAGGGCCACGTGACCCTCGACGACCAGACCCTGAAGACCAACCTCGATGTGTTGATCGACCCGCTCGGCAAGCCGATTCCATTCAGCGAGATTGTCGGCGACAAAGCGGCGAAAACCGCTCAGGACAAGGGCGGCGCACCGCAGGACTATGCCTTTGCACTCAAGGTCAAAGGCCAATACCACGCGCAGAACCTCACCGGGCAGGGCAAGATCGGCGGGCTGCTGGCCTTGCAGGACGCGAGCAAGCCGTTCCCGTTGCAGGCCCAGGCGAAGATCGGCGACACCCGTATCGAACTGGCCGGCACCCTGACTGACCCGCTGAATCTCGGCGCCCTCGACCTGCGCTTGAAGCTCGCTGGCGACAGCCTCGGCAATCTTTACCCGCTGACCGGCGTGACCCTGCCGGACACCCCACCGTATTCCACCGACGGCCACTTGATCGCCAAGCTGCATGACGAGGCCGGGGCGAAATTCACTTATGAAAAATTCAACGGCAAGATCGGCGACAGCGATATTCACGGCGACTTGACCTACGTGGCCAGCCAGCCACGGCCGAAACTCACGGGTGCGTTGCTCTCCAATCAGCTGCTGTTCGCCGACCTTGCACCGTTGATCGGGGCTGATTCCAACACCGAGCAAAAGGCCCGTGGCGGCGCGAGCAAGCAGCCGGCAGATAAGATCCTGCCGGTCGAAGAATTCAAAACCGATCGCTGGCGCGCCATGGACGCCGATGTCGAGTTCACCGGCAAGCGTATCGTCCACAGCGAGAAGCTGCCGTTCAACGACCTCTATACCCATCTGAAACTCAACGACGGCGAACTCAGCCTGGAACCGCTGCGCTTTGGCGTCGCCGGCGGCACCCTGGATGCGCTGATCCGCCTCAATGGTCGCACCGAGCCGCTGGAAGGCCGGGCGCGTTTGACCGCACGCAAATTCAAACTCAAAGAGCTGTTCCCGACCTTCGAGCCGATGAAAACCAGTTTCGGTGAGCTCAATGGCGACGCCGACATCAGTGGCCGGGGCAACTCCGTGGCCAAGCTGCTCGGCGGCGCCAACGGCAATCTGAAGATGCTGATCAACGACGGTGCGATCAGCCGTGAGCTGATGGAACTGGCCGGGCTCAACGTCGGCAACTACGTGGTCGGCAAGATCTTTGGCGACAAGGAAGTGAAGATCAATTGCGCGGCCGCGGACTTCGACATCAAGACCGGCCTGGCCACGACACGGCTGTTTGTCTTCGATACCGAGAACGCGATCATTTACATCGATGGCACAGCGAACATGGCTACCGAGCAACTCGATCTGACCGTGACCCCGGAGTCGAAAGGCTGGCGTCTGATCTCGCTGCGCTCGCCGCTATATGTGCGCGGCAAGTTCATCAAACCGGATGCCGGCGTCAAAGCCGTACCGTTGATGCTGCGCGGGGCGGGGATGGTTGCGCTGGGCGTGATAGCCGCACCGGCGGCGGGATTGCTGGCGCTGGTGGCGCCGAGCGGTGGCGAACCGAATCAGTGCGCGCCGTTGCTGGAGCAGATGAAGCAGGGCAAGGCGCCGGTGACCGTTAAACCCAGCAAGTAATGCGGCGTCTCTGAAGGCGCCTTCGCGAGCAGGCTCGCTCCCACATTCGAACGCATTTCTTCAATTGAAATACGTTCCAGTGTGGGAGCGAGCC
>NZ_JASCPT010000228.1:0-3866 GCF_029959775.1 Pseudomonas sp. PS01270
AGCTCGCTCCCACATAGAAACGCATACAAAATGTGGGAGCGAGCTTGCTCGCGAAGGCGTCTTGATAGACGCCCCATAAACTTCAGGTTACTTACCGAGCTGAATCTTCGGCGCCCACGTCAGCCACTCATCCTCGAACTTGTCGAACAACGGGAACGTCTGCTCGGCCCGCGCCGGGTTGCCCATGCGTTCACCGTCCGGGGTGGCGAAGGCAATACCACCTTGAATCAGCGTCTCCAGCGACTCGGTTCGCACCGTCACGCCTTTAAATAAACCGTAATCGAAGCCCACACCGCTGGTGTTCCAGAAGCGGCTGCCGCTACGCACCAGTGGCGCGTACTTCGGCTCGATCAGGATGTGCACCAACACACGGTCAGCCGTTTGGCCCAACTCATAACCGGTGACCTTGCCGACCGTGATTTCGCGGTAGGTCACTGGCACACCCGGCTTCAACGAACCGCGACGTGCGGCGCTCAACACCAGACTCAAACCCGCTTCCTGCCTGGTGACTTCCGGCGCTTCGGCCAAGGCAACGAAGTTCTTCTGCGGGCCGAGATTCTTCGCCGCCGGCTGGACTTCGATGTATTTGCCCGTCACCAGCGTTTCCAGATTCTGCGTCTTGATCAAACCCAGTTCCGGCTTGACCACCCAGAATTGACTGCCGACTCGCGCAATCTTCTCCGGCACTTCGGTGATGCGTGCGGTGAGGATCACCGACTGCATGTCATCGGTCAGATCGACGCTTTCAATCTTGCCTACGTCGAGCCCCTTGAAACGTACCGGCGTACCGCTGCTCAAGCCGTCAGCGCGATCAACCTTGATCGTCACTACCGCGCCTTTCTTGTTTGCCTCATCGTGGTCGGCGAACAGACGGAAGCGCGGTATGCGTTTCTTCAACGGCGCATTGGCTTGCGGCGTTTCGAACGCGATACCGCCGGCCATCAGGGTTTGCAAGGATTCACTCTTGACCTGAATGCCCCCGGTCAAGCCACCCGTGAGGGTAATGCCGCTGACATTCCAGAAGCGCGTCGAAGCGTTGACCAGGTTTTCATATTCCTTCTCGATGTGCACGCCGATGACCAGCTGCTTCTTGGTTCGGGAGAACTGGTAGCTCTGCACCGAACCGACCTTGACCTGCTTGTACAGAATCGGACTGCCGACATCGATCGAACCCAGCGAATCGGTAAACAACACCAGATGCAGGCCCGGCGAACGCAGATCCAGCGGCGGAGCTTTCGGTCGCGCTTCGAACTCGCGTTTCGGCGCAGCGCCTTTGTCGCCCGGACGCACGGCGATGTAATTACCTTTCACCAGCGCTTCCAGGCCGGTAATACCCGCCAGGGAAATCGAAGGCTTGACCACCCAGAACTGCGTGCCCTCAACCAGATAGTCTTCGGCCAACGGATCCAGAGTCAGCTCGGCTGTTGCACTGTTCAGGTCCGGATCGACTTTGAGCGCTTTCAGGTTGCCGACCTGAATGCCTTTGTACATCACCGGTGTGCGACCCGCCTGCAGGCCCTCGAAATCACTGAGTTTGACCTTCACGCGAATCCCGGCGGCGGCGGCGTCGAAGTCTTCATAGAGACGGAATGGCAGGCTCGGATCGGTCGCTGGGCTGTCCTTGCGATTCTCCGGCGTAGCGAAGGCGATGCCCCCAGCGACGATGCTGGCCAAAGACTCGCTACGGACTTTCACACCGGACAGGTTGGCGTCGATGCTGATGCCGCTGGCGTTCCAGAAACGTGTGTGTTTGCGCACCAGTTTGGCGTAGGTCGGCTCGATGAACACCTTCAGTTCAACGGTGCTCTGATCCTCGGAAAGCACGTAGCTTTTGACCTGACCGACCTTGATCTGCTTGTAGAACACCGGGCTGCCGCGATTCAGCGAGCCGAGGCGATCGGCCTTGATGGTCAGGTGCAGACCGGGCTTGGCGTCGGACAGCGGCGGTTCTTCGGCGAGTGCCTTGAACTTGCGCACCGGCTCGCCTTCACCGGGACTGATCGCAACATAGTTACCCGAGACCAGCGTTTCCAGACCAGTGATACCGGCCAGGGTCACGCTCGGTTTGACCAGCCAGAACCGTGTGCTGGTCTTCAGGTACTGTTCCACGTCCTTATTCATTTCGATGGTGGCGATCACCCCTTTGGAGTTGCCTTCATCGTCGAGCTTAAGCGTCTTGACCTTGCCGACCGGCATGCCTTTGTAGACCACTTCAGTCTTGTTGGCCTGGATCCCTTCGCCGCTTTCGAAGCGCACCTGAATTTCGATACCGGTCTCGGAATAAGCACGCCAGCCGAGCCAGCCGCCGATGATCAAAGCGATCAGAGGCAGCACCCAAATGGCCGACCAGTTCGAAGCCGGTCGGGTTTTCGCTACAGGCAAATCAGTCATGGTCGTCGTCCGACTCCGTGTTATCCCAAATCAGTCGGGGATCGAAAGTTACTGCGGCGAGCATCGTCAAAATCACCACAGAGGCGAAGGCGACGGCGCCCAAATTGGCTTCGACACTGGCTATACGGCCGAAGTTAACGACCGCCACGAGAATAGCGATCACGAAAATATCGAGCATCGACCAGCGGCCAATGAACTCGATGAAACGGTACATCCAGATGCGCTGACGGGCCGACAATGGCTGCCGGCGCTGCACGGAAAACAGCAACAACGCGATGCCGACCAGTTTGAACGTGGGCACCAGAATACTGGCGATGAACACCACGCTCGCGATCGGAATCATGCCGTGCTGCACCAGTTCAATCACGCCGGACATGATGGTGCTCGGCTCACCCTGGCCCAGAGAGCTGACCGTCATGATCGGCAAGACGTTGGCCGGAATATAGATAATGGCTGCCGTGATCAACAGCGCCCAGGTGCGGGTCAGGCTGTTAGGGCGGCGAGCGTGAACCTGCGCGCCGCAGCGGGTACAGCTTTGCTCATCGACGTCAGCTTCCTGCTTGTTCAGTTCGTGGCATTCGGCGCACACCAGAATGCCCGCATCAATCGCCCGCATGGGCATCCTCTCCTGATAATGCCTGCCAGATCTGATGCGGTGACATCACCACCTCCAGCCAGACTTGTACCAACAACAAGCCAATGAAACATGCCAGCCCGAGGCCGACGGTGATGGCCGCCATGTCCGCCAGCTTCACGATCGCGACGAGGACGCCCATGAGGTAGACCTCGAGCATGCCCCAGTCTCTGAGGTGGTGGTAAATACGATAGAGCAGCAAACCGTAGCTTCGGCCGACATCGAAACGAATCGTCAGTAACACAAACAGCTGGCACAGCAACTTGAGCAACGGTATCGCCATACTGCAAAGGAAGACGACAATCGACACTCCTTGCATGTCAGTATTGAACAGACCGACCACGCCACTCCAGACCGTATCCTGCGAAGTTTGCCCGAGGATATTGAGTTGCATGATGGGTAAAAAGTTTGCCGGTACGTAAAGTAATAACGCGGCAATCACTAGGGCGAGGCTGCGCTGCACCACGTTATGGCGGTGGGCGTACAACTCATAACCACAACGCGGGCATAGGGCCTTTTCACCATGGGCAAGTGTCGGCTTGCGCATCAGCAAGTCGCACTCGTGGCAGGCTATCAAGTCTTCCAGCGGTAAATCTGACAGCCCGGGGGCGTCAACCGATTCTGACATACAGGCTCTGGCTCCGATAAAGATGGGGCTATTCTAGTGTTCTGATTCGAAAATAACTGTGCAATTTTGTTCGCTTCGGTCCTGAAAACTTTCTCGCAGGCAAAACAAAACCCCAACTGCTTTCGCAATTGGGGTTTCGGAATTTAATCTTGACGATGACCTACTCTCACATGGGGAAACCCCACACTACCATCGGCGATGCATCGTTTCACT
>NZ_JASCPT010000229.1:0-3528 GCF_029959775.1 Pseudomonas sp. PS01270
GCCAGACACAGCGGAAGGAGGTGCAGCGAAGCAAACCGGAGCCGCTGCGCCCGGATCGATCCCGCAGCGAAGGAACCCGAGCCTGCGAGGGCCGAACGTAGGAGCTAGCGTTTTTTGCTTACTTTTTTAGGCGCTTGTAAAAAAGTAAGTCGCCGTCAGGCGAAACCGCCAGCAGCCGCTACCGAAGCAACGGATATTCACTCAAAACCCAAAGAATCTGGTCGGCCCAAAGGCCGCCACGGCCCCAAAAAAAAGCCCCTCAAAACCGAGGGGCCCAAAAAAACCAGTCAGAAACCCGAATCAGGTCATCTGAATAATGGTCTGCATAATCGTGCTCTGAGTCGAAATGGTCTTGGCGTTCGCCTGATAGTTGCTCTGACCCTTGATCAGATCAACCAGCTCGTTGGTCAGGTTAACGTTCGACTCTTCCAGCGAGTTGGACACCACCTCACCCAACGTACCGGTCTTCGGCGCGTCGTAGCCCGGAATACCCGAAGCGAACGTCTCTTTCCAGCTGGTACCGCCGACAGCCTGCAAGCCCTGTTCGTTGGTGAAGCTGGCCAGCGCAACCTGGCCGATCGCCTTGCTCTGGTTGTTACTGAAGTTGGCAAACAGCGTACCGGTGCCGTCGATGGTCAGGTTAGTGATCTGGCCAGTGGCGTAACCATCCTGAGTCGGGATCGTACGCGAGGTATCAGCGTTGTACTGAGTGGTGTTGGCCATCGAGATGGTCACGCCATTCGGATTCGCTGCCGCGCCGTTAGGCGTAAACACGCCATTGGTCACAGTGCCCGGCACCCAGCCGGTCATCTTCAGATCGCTGCTGATGATCGGGTTGGCTGGATCCGCCGGGTTAGGCGTGCTCACCTGAACCAGCTTGCCGGAGCTGTCGAACGACAATGTCGAGGCAACCGGCGCAGTGGTCACAGGGTTGCTGCCGGTAGCGTCCGGGTTACGGCCATCGACCAGGGTGTAAACCTTCCAGGTGTTCCCGCCAGTCTTGACCATGTACTGGTCCATGACGTGGGCGTTGCCCTGGGTGTCATAGATCGGCGTGCTGAACGACTTGGTGTACGTTTCCGGCTTCGACGGGTCGAACGTCACGGCGCTGGCGCCGGTATCAACGATCACTGGCGAAGACGAATTGAGGTTGATGCTCGAGGTCACCGCAGAAGACGACTTCGGCGCCAGGTTCGAGGTGTCGATCTTCAGATCGGTCAACACACCGTTGATGATCTTGCCGTTGGCATCCACACCGTAACCCTGCAGACGCGAGGTGTAGTCGGTGTTGGTGATGTAACCGGCGTTGTCGACCTTGAACGTACCGGCACGGGTGTACGAGATCGAGCCGTTGTTGCTCATGGTGAAGAAGCCGGAACCGTTGATACCCATGTCCAGCACGTTGCCAGTGTTGTTGATGTCACCCTGGGTGAACTGCTGGGAAACGTTGGCCAGGCGCACGCCGTTGCCGATCACTTTGCTGCCGCTGCCCAGACGAGTCGACGAATAGACGTCTTCGAATTCTGCGCGCGAGGATTTGAAACCGGCGGTGGCGACGTTGGCGATGTTGTTGCCGGTTACGTCGAGTTGTTTGTTGGCGGCATAGAGACCGCTAAGGCCGATGTTAAAAGACATGTTCCACTCCTTCGTGCCGGGTTAGTCGGCTCTATATACCAATGGTTTGTACTTTGGACAGGGCAACGGTGCCCTTGCCGGCCAGGTTGAGCATCAGCTCGCCACCGGTCTGGCTGATCGTCACGCTGTTGACGGTCGCTGGCAGGTAAGTCGCCAGGTCGGTCGCGGTACCGTTGATCGGTGCGTTGGCCTTGAACGTGTAAGTGCCGACCGGAACCACGGTGCCGGCAGTGTCCTTGCCGTCCCAAGTGAAGCTGGCATCGCCGGCAGCGCGGCTGCCCAGGTCGATGGTGCGCACGGTTTTGCCGTCCTTGTCGGTGATGGTCACGGTGCCGCCGGCAATCGACGACGGCACGCTGACCGAACCGGTCAGACCTTTGCTCGGGTCATCGAGCTGGGCGGTGTTGGTCTGCACAATCACGTTGCGACCGACCAGCGACGACGCTTGCAGCGCCTGCGACGAGTTGTAGTTGCCGGCAAGGCCACTGACGGTGGAGTTCAGCGTGGTAATGCCTTCAAGGCTGCTGAACTGCGCCAGTTGCGCAACGAACGCGCTGTTGTCCTGCGGATCGAGCGGGTTCTGGTTTTTCAGCTGGGTGACCAGCAATTGCAGGAAAGCATCCTTGCCCAGCGCCTGGCCGCCGGTGGCACTGTTGGTCGCCGAAGCGATGCCGCCCGACGTCGTGCTGCTGGCCTTCTTCGACGAGTTGGCCAGGATGTCGTTCATGCTCAGGCTGCTGGTGGTATCCGTAACGCTCATGGCAGTCGCCCCTTATTACTGACCGAGGGTCAGTACCTTCTGCATCATGGTTTTGGCGGTGTTCATCATTTCCGCGTTGGTCTGGAACGAGCGGCTCGCGGAAATCATGTCAGCCATTTCTTCCACCACGTTGACGTTCGGGTAGTAGACGTAGCCCTTGGCGTCGGCGGCCGGATGGTTCGGCTCGTAGCGCGCTTCGAGGTTGCTCTGGTCTTCGACGACGCCGAGCACCTGCACGCCCTGCCCGGCTGCGTCCTGGTTCTGGAACAGCGAATTGCTACCGCCGGCCTGACCGCCCTGGAACATGGTGGCGAATACCGGATGGCGCGCGCGGTAGGTCTGGTCGATGCTCGACGAAACGGTTTCGGCGTTGGCGATGTTCGAGGCCACGGTGTTCAGGCGTGTGGTCTGCGCGCTCATGCCGCTGCCGGCAATGTTGAAAACGCTGGACAGGGACATGGATTATTCTCCGCGCAGGGCTGACACCAGCCCTTTGAATTTGCTGTTGAGCAAGGTGAAGCTGGCCTGGAAGCCGACGGCGTTTTCCGCGTAGTTCGACTGTTCCAGTTGAGCGTCGACGGTGTTCTGGTCGATCGAAGGCTGCATCGGCGTGCGATACATCAGCGACTCGTCGCCATTGCCCAGTCCTTCAGCCTCGATGTGCCGACTGTTGGTCATGTTCAGGGCAAAGTGGCCGCCGGTCTTGGTCTTCTCGGTCTGTGCTTCGAGCACTTTGGAGAAATCCAGATCCCGCGCCTTGTAGTTCGGGGTGTCGGCGTTGGCGATGTTGTTGGCCAGCACTTCGGCACGCTGGGCGCGGAAGCCCAATGCCTTTTCGTGAATGCCCAGCGCTTTGTCGAAGCTGATGCTCATGTCGGGAACCTTCAGGTGACCGGTTTTTCGTATCTGAGCTTTAGCAAGCGCCGTGCCAAATGAGCAAAGCCCCGAATTCCGGGGCTTTGCGCCGAACAGGCTAAGCGGCAATGCCAGAAAAGCGGCAACCGGTTACCGCCGGATGCCGCTTTTCTGCCGCTTGCCGTCCCATCACAGCCGGACAATTGTGGGAGCGAGCTTGCTCGCGAAGGCGGCGTGTCAGCCAATGCAAATGCAGAATGTGACGGCCTCTTCGCGAG
>NZ_JASCPT010000022.1:0-54355 GCF_029959775.1 Pseudomonas sp. PS01270
GTGCAACGAGGCTGCGCTCTTTTGATCTTCAGAGGCAAAGTCAAAAGATCGCAGCCTCGTTGCACTCGTCAGCTCCTACGGGGGGATGGTGTCAGACTCAGACACGAAATGCGCTGATCAGTTGTTTGAGCTCAACCACCTGCGCCGACAGCGCGCGGCTGGCATCTTCGGTCTGGTGCGCACCTTGCGCCGTGCGTTCGCCGGCACGGTTGATCTCGACGATATTCTGGTCGATGTCATGGGCCACGGCGGTCTGCTGTTCCACGGCAGCGGCGATCTGCTGGTTCTGATCGACGATCATGCCCACCGCGCCAAGAATGTTCTCCAGCGCCTGCTGGACCTTCTCCGACTGGCCCACCGTGCCATTGGCCATCTGATGACTGACGCCCATGGCCTTCACCGCCGCGCCGACGCCGCCATGCAGTTTGGCGATCATCTGCTCGATTTCTTCGGTCGATTGCTGGGTGCGCTTGGCCAAGGTGCGTACTTCGTCGGCGACCACGGCAAAACCGCGCCCCTGCTCGCCGGCCCGCGCGGCTTCGATAGCGGCGTTGAGCGCCAGCAGGTTGGTCTGTTCGGCGATGCTCTTGATCACCTCAAGCACACGGCTGATCGACTGGCTGTCGCTGGCCAGTTGATTGATCACCAGCACCGACTGGTCGATTTCGCTGGCGAGCGCGGCAATGCTGCCCTGTTGCGATTCCACCAGGCCGCGCCCGCTGAGGGTTTCGTCGTTGACGCTGTGGGCGCTGCTCACCGCAGCGGCGGCACTGCGAGCGACTTCCATTGAGGTCGCCGACATCTGGTTCATCGCCGTCGCCACTTGTTCGATTTGCGAGCGCTGCCCGGCCACAGCCTGATTGCTCTGCGCCGACACGCTCTCCACCTGCCCGGCCTGTCGCTCGACTTCGCCAACGGTGTGACCGACGCGCTCGATCAAGTCGTGAATCTTCTTCACCGTACCGTTGAACACCTCGCCCAACTCGCCCAGCTCATCGCGGCTGCTGGCCTTGAAGTTGACGGTCATGTCACCGGCGGCGACCTTGTCCATCATGGCGCCCAGGCTTTTCAGGGTGGTGCGGGTCGAGGCGTAGAAACCGCCATAAAGATAGAAAATCAGCACAAAGACCACCGACAGCGCCGAGGCTTGCAGAATCATGTGCGTGCGGTTCTGCGCCAGACGCTGCTGCAATTGGCTGTCGAGGAATTTCAGCGTGGCCTGATTGAGCTGGTAGGTGTGTTCCATCAGCCCGGTGACCTGATCGTAAAATGCCTGCCACGGCGCATCGAGGGTGTCGGCCATTACCACTTGTTCTTCGAACAGCTCGCTGGCCTGTTTGAGCGAAGCCTTGCTGCTATCGGCCTGGGCGCTGAGGGATTCGCGTGCAGCGCTGCTGGAACCGAGGGCGTCCTGCAGTTTCAGAGCGTACTCGGCCTGGAGTTTTTCGATCTGCACCAGCAGCTCGTCAAAACGCGTGCTGGAGGAACTGTTGAGAAAACCCTGACCCAACGAATACGAACCCATCGCCCGGCCCTCGCCGAGGGTTTGCGTGACGCTGGGGGTAATCAGCGTGACCAGTTCGCTGAGCTGACGAATGTCGCTCTGGTTGTCGCGGCTCAAGCCGGCCTGACTGGTGATGATCTGGCTGAAAATCTGCGCACTGGCCAGCAACTTGCCAATCAACGCGCTTTTGCTTTGCAGCGAGCTCTCCGCCTGCTGGGCCTTGAACGCGGCGATCATTTCATCGCGCTTGGCCTCGAATTGCTTGATCTGCTCGGGGTCTTCGGTCATCGCCGTCAGCCCTTCGAGGCGCGCGAGCACAGCCTGCTCCAGCGTCTGGATCTGCGCTTCGACATTGCCGGCCTTGCCGGACTGGCCGAGGGTGACGTCGATCTGCACCAGATTGTTCAGGGTCTCCAGATCCCGGCGCAGGCTCAGGCTGCTGCCCAGCAGGTCGAGGCTCTGCAATTCGACGCGGGTGCCCTGAAATTCGCGATAGGAGTCGCGCACCAGATAGAAATTGGTCACCAGCATCGGCACCAGGAACAGCACGCTGATCAGGCTGAACTTCATGCCGAAGCTCAGACGGTTCATCAGCGAGACGGCGGGATAGAGCAAGCTCTTCACTGGAAGTCTCCCTTGGTTTTTCTTGTTTTTATTGGCAGGCGCAGGACGAAAGCAGATAGCCACTATCGGGCGCTATCTCTGTATAGCGTAAATCGGCGGGAGGTTTTGTAACTTAAGGTTAATGGCAATGCAGTGATCGCCAAATCAAAAGCAAAAAGATCGCAGCCTTCGGCAGTTCCTACAGGGAAATGCGTTCCAAGGTAGGAGCTGCCGAAGGCTGCGATCTTTTGATCTTGCTGTAATCAGTGAACCAGAACCGTCCACAAGGCAAACCCGGCATACCACAGCACCGCCGCACGCAGCAGCAGTTCCCACAGGCAATCGAGGGTGTTGATGCCGTCCGGGCCGACCACTGGCGGTGGAACTTCCCCGGCTGCCAGGCCGACCTTGTTGATCAACTGCGCAGCGCTGATGTTCCAGTTCAGCAGCTCATGCAGCATCACCCGGCTGACCGCGACGAAGTTGCCGACCAATGCCAGACTCGCCGCCAGCAAGCGCACCGGCACCCAATCGAAAGCGTGACGCAATTGCGCAGCACGCTCGACCAGCGCCGGATTGCTGCCGTGCTCTTCGGCCAGCGCCAACAGGCGATAAGCCAATGCCGCCACCGGACCGAGGAGGAAGTACCAGAAGATCACCGCGAAGAAACTCTGATACGCCTGCCACAGCAGATGCCCCTGCACTTGCTCAAGCAATTGCTCGCCACTGTCGGCGCAGATGTCCAGGTCGCGCTTGGCCACGTGGGCCGCCGCTTGCAGATCCTCACGGCGCCAGGCATCGCGGAACGGTCCGAGTCCGCCGAGCAGGTCGCCACGCCCGAGGCTGTAAATCACCACCAGCAAATGCACCGGCAGCGCCAGCAAACCGTACGCCACCGGTTCCAGCACCAGCAGCAACAGCGCCAGCAACGCCACCGGGCACAGCACCAGAATCGTCAGCACCAGCCACGGTTGCCTGGCCAGCCGTTTGCTGTTTTCGAGTTTGTGCAGTTCGCGGATCCATCCGCCGTCGCGTTGAAGCCGATGGCGCAGGGCCGAAAACTTCTCGATCCACAGCGCCAGCAGTAACACCAGAAAACTCATTGTCCTTCCTCTTTTGCCAGGGCTGCGCGGTAGCGTGCCCAGTCGAATGCCGGTCCTGGATCGGTCTTGCGCCCCGGCGCGATATCGCTGTGGCCACAGATACGCTGATCGGTGATCGCCGGAAAGCGCTTCTGCAACTGCCGGGTCAGCGCAGTCAACGCTCGATACTGTTCATCGGTAAACGGCAGATCATCGGTGCCTTCCAGCTCGATGCCGACGGAAAAATCGTTACAGGTTTCACGACCCTCGAACACTGAAACGCCTGCGTGCCACGCCCGCGCAAGACAAGAGACAAACTGGGTGACCTTGCCGTCACGTTCGATCAGAAAATGCGCCGATACGCGCAGGTCAGTGATGCCTGCAAAGTAGGGGTGTTCGGTGACATCCAGACGATTCTGGAAAAACTCCTGCACCTTGCCCGTGGCGAATTGCGCCGGCGGCAGGCTGATGTTGTGGATGACCAACAGGGACACTTCGCCCGCCGGGCGCTCATTGAAGTTGGGCGACGGGCAGATCTGCACGCCATGACACCACCCGCTCGCGGGATCCAACTGCATACCGATTCCTTCAACGCCGACCATGTGGGCGCCCAGTATGCCGCGATCCGCCCTCACCGCGCGATCACTTGCCGCGATTGAGTCGCCGCAGGTCGCCCAGCACCGATTCCAGTGCGCGGTCGAACAGCAAGGTGTCATCCAGCGCACGCGCGGCGCCTCGGCTGAAAGCCAAGGCGAGGTCGGTGCGGCTGTGCTCCAGCACTTTCGTCCCGGTGCGGTCGACGAAGACATATTTGCCGGTCTCTTCGATGATCGCGGCGAGTTTGCAACGCAAGGTCTGTTCGTCGTCTGCGTCGAACACCACCCAGTTGCCCACACGCAACTGCTCGACCTGAGACAGACCGGCAGCGTCTTGCGCCAGGCGCGGCGCCGGGGTGGCTGCTGCCTGGTCGGCACTGTGCTGCAAGACCTCGGGCGTGACTTCGATCAGCGGCATGGCGCTGTGATCGGCATCGTCGGAACGTTCCAGCACGCGTACGTGCAGAGCCTCCAGTTCACTGAAAAATTCGCTGGTGGCAAACGGGTCGAACGCGGTGCTGCTCAGGCCATCGCGCAGTGACTTGAGCAAACCCGGGACCAGTGCCAGCAGGCGCAGGCTGGATTCGCCGTCGTCATGGCGCTGCACGCTCCAGACCAACTGTTCCATGGTCTGCACGTCGGCGTGCCATTCGGCGGACTGATCACCGTGCTTGAGGCAGGTCAGCAACAGCACTTTGCTCCAGGCCTGCTGGACGAAACTCACCACCGTCGCCGGCAGCACTTTGCCCAGTAACGCCTGTTGCAACGCCTGCGCGACACGCCGCTGAGCCAGCTCGGCCTTCGCCCGGCCTTCCTCGGCGTCCCGCAAGCGTTGTTCCAGCAGTTCAGTGCGACGGCGTTCTTCCTGAGTGAAGGCGAGGAAGTCGGCGAGCAGTTCGGAGAAGATCGCCGGGTCGTCAACAAAATCACTCAGCAAGCGTTGCACCACTTGCTCGATGCGCACGTAGAGGTTGTCGCGCTCAGCGCCGTCGCAATCGCTCCAGCCCATTGCGGCCTCGGCGATTTCGTTGAGCAGGCGCCGCGCCGGATGCGTGCTGCGGCTGAAGAAACTCTTGTCGAGCACGGCGACCTTGAGCATCGGAATCTGCAATCGGCCGATCAGCGCCTTGAGCGCGTCAGGCACGTTGCGATCGTCGAGGATGCAGTCGAAAACCATGGCGATCAGGTTGATCACATCTTCGTCGGCAGTCGCGACAACGCGGGAGCGGCCACTTCGGACGCTGACCCGGGTCAGCAACTGTTCGAGCTGATGGCGCAGATCGAAATCTTCCTGAGCCTCCAGCGCCGGTACGTATTGCTGCAAGTGCGACAACAACCGCAGCAGGTCGCGGGTGTTGATCGGATGCGCCGGGGCGCCGGGCTCCAGGGTCGGTGTGACGCGGCCGCGCACCTGGGCGAGCAATTGCTGCATCGCGGCGAACACTTCCTCGATGCCTTCGTCCGCTGGCGGCTCGTCGAGATCTTCAATCAATGTGTCGCTGTCCGCAGGCTCGACCATGCGACGAGCCACGGCGGGCTTCAGATGTGGCAACACGCCGGTGGCGAGCAACAGCTGATTGGCCTCGCCATACAGCTGCTCGGTGTCAGCCAGCACATAGCGTTCGAACAGCTTGAGCAGGATCAGCTTGACCTTGATCTCGACGCCGAGATTACGCCCGGCCTGCAGGAAGTATTCGCAGAGCATCGCCGGACTCAGCGGGTTGTGCTGATCGTCCAGACGCTTGCCGAGCATCGAGCTGAAGCGTGCGGTCAGTTGATCGAGAGCGAAGCCGTCGCGCTTGAGCACGCGACTGACCATGGTCTGCACGGCGACGGTACGCTCCATGGCATCGGTGCGCGGCGCCGATTCTTCGAGCACCGGCGTGCGTGGCAGGGTGTTGGCGGCGGGGTCGTATTGGGTAAGGCCGGCGAAAGCCTCAAAGAACAGTTCAAGAAAGCCGCGCTCGATGTTCTTGCGCTTGAGGCGCAGGTCGCGCATGGCTTCGAAAAAGATGTTCTGATCGACGTCGTTGCGCGCCCGGTCGGCCATTTCGAACAGCGTGTCGTCAGCGTTATCGAACAGCTCCTGCAAATCGTGGCGCAGTTGCTGCGCAGCCTTGTCGCGAACCTGCAGCAGAATCACCGGCAAGCGGGCAAGCGGCGAGTGGTCCGCCAAATCGGCAGTCGCCCGGTGCAAAGGCACCACTTTCCCGTCGTTGCGCATCCAAGCCTCCTGGAACGGTGATTCGGTTCGTCGCTTTGACACTGCCCAACTGGACTCGTTCGTCAAAGCCATGACGTCAAATACAAGGCGGATTATCTGGCAAAAGAGGCCGGCGATGCTATAGGCCTCAGGGTTTCCCCTATAGGCCATGCACCTCGCATTCAGCGCAGGAAAATCGACCAGATGCGTCAGGCACGAACGTTCTCGCCTTGGGTTGGCTCGCGCCCTGCCCCTATAATCGAACCACTTTGTTTGTGGAGTCCGTTATGCCGAATCTACGTCTCGCCGATCTGACCGCCGAAATCGAAAACAACGTGCGCCGTGCGTTGCTCGAAGACGTCGGCAGCGGCGACATCACCGCGCAACTGATCCCGGCCGAACGCCTGGCCAAAGCCACCATCATCACCCGTGACGACGCCGTCATCTGCGGCACCGCATGGGTCGATGCGGTGTTTCGCCAGCTCGATCCCCGCGTGGCGGTGCATTGGCAAGTGGTCGACGGCCAGCGGGTCAAAGCCAATCAGCCGCTGTTTCATCTGGAAGGCCCGGCGCGCTCACTGCTGACCGGTGAACGCAGCGCATTGAACTTCCTCCAGTTGCTGTCCGGCGTGGCGACGCGCGCGCAGTACCTGGCGGACTTCGTCGGCGAGACTCAGGTCAAGTTGCTCGACACCCGCAAAACCCTGCCCGGCCTGCGTCTGGCACAGAAATACGCCGTAACCTGCGGCGGCTGCCACAACCATCGCATCGGTCTCTACGACGCCTTCCTGATCAAGGAAAACCACATCGCCGCCAGCGGTGGCATCGCCGAAGCCGTGGCCGCCGCACACAAGATCGCCCCGGGCAAACCGGTTGAGATCGAGGTGGAAAGTCTTGAAGAGCTGAAGCAGGCGCTGGAAGCCGGCGCCGACATCATCATGCTCGACGAACTGAGCCTGGACGACATGCGCGAAGCGGTACGCCTGACCGCCGGCAAAGCGAAACTGGAAGCCAGCGGCGGCATCAACGAAAGCACGCTGCTGCCGATCGCCGAAACGGGTGTGGATTACATTTCGATTGGTGCGATGACCAAGGATGTCAAAGCGGTGGACCTGTCGATGCGACTGAGCCTCTGAGCATTCGCGCAAGAAAAAACGCCAGCCTGTTGAGGCTGGCGTTTTTGTTCAGACCACCAGATTGTTCATCTCGCAGTACTCTTCCCACTCGACACCCAATACTTCCGCCGCTTCCTTGTGCAGCACGAGGCGCTGCGCCTCGAACTCCTCCGGCGTGCTCGTGTACTTGAGGGTCAGCTCCCACGGCTGCAAGCCCTGCGCTTCGGCTTCGTCTTCGAAGGACCACTGGATCTGGTCTTTCTGATCATCGGAACTCAGGTCCTTGATCTCATCCTTCAGTTCCGGCACATCCAGAAGGTATTTTTCCAGCGCTTGTTCGTGGCGTTGCTCTTGGGTCAATTCAGTCATGGGGTTCTCGCTGATCTTAGGAATGGAGGATGGATCTGGATCATCAAGGATCTCTCTGACGCGGACTGGCCGGCCTTCGGAACCATTCGGGATCATCTGAAAACTGCTAAGCGATGCTCATGCAGGCACCGAATATAGGACGTTTGCATGACGAATTACACGGCTCTTTACATCTCTTGCACAAAAAGCTGACCTGCGGAACATGTATCGACGTGGCACGCTGAGGAGTTGGTGCCCGAGACAGGAATCGAACCTGCGACCTTCGCGTTACGAGTGCGCTGCTCTACCGGCTGAGCTACACGGGCGGTGGGCTAAACCTAGCACCGGACTCGAGCTGCGGCAAATTTGTGGGTTGTCTGATGGTTTTCTTTTGAGAACCACATTTGTGGCGAGGGGATTTATCCCCGTTGGGCTGCGAAGCGGCCCTGAATCTGGCACCTCGGTGTTTCAGGCGGTCCGCAGTGTCTGGTTTTACGACTGCCTCGCAGCCGAACGGGATAAATCCCCTCGCCACAATTTCTTTATTTCAGATAAAAAAATGCCCCCGCCGTTTGCACGGCGGGGGCATCTTCATTGCGCTAAAGCGTTGGGGTGATTAAACGCCCGAAGCCTTGGCAGCTGCCACGTCTTTGATGGACAGCTTGATACGGCCGCGGTTGTCCACGTCCAGTACCAGCACTTCCACTTCCTGACCTTCTTTCAGAATGTCGGTGACTTTCTCTACGCGAGCGTCGCTCAGCATCGAGATGTGCACCAGACCGTCCTTGCCCGGCAGGATGTTCACGAATGCGCCGAAGTCGACGATACGCTCAACCTTGCCGACGTAGATCTTGCCGATCTCGGCTTCTGCAGTGATGCTCAGAACGCGCTGACGAGCAGCTTCTGCAGCATCCTTGGTTTCGCCGAAGATCTTGATCGAGCCGTCGTCTTCGATGTCGATCGAAGCCTTGGTTTCTTCGCAGATCGCACGGATGGTCGCGCCACCTTTACCGATAACGTCACGGATTTTGTCGGTGTCGATCTTCATCGCGATCATGGTCGGAGCGTTGGCCGACAGTTCGGTACGCGACTGGCCAATGATCTGGTTCATCTGGCCGAGGATGTTCAGGCGCGCTTCAAGGGCCTGGCCCAGAGCGATTTCCATGATCTCTTCGGTGATGCCCTTGATCTTGATGTCCATCTGCAGCGCAGTCACGCCTTTGGCGGTACCGGCTACCTTGAAGTCCATGTCGCCCAGGTGATCTTCGTCGCCGAGGATGTCGGTCAGAACGGCGAACTTCTCGCCCTCTTTAACCAGACCCATAGCGATACCGGCCACCGGTGCTTTCATCGGTACACCAGCGTCCATCAGTGCCAGGGAAGCACCGCACACGGAAGCCATCGAGCTCGAACCGTTGGATTCGGTGATTTCCGATACCACGCGGATGGTGTACGGGAACACGTCAGCGGCTGGCAGCATGGCCGAAACCGAACGACGGGCCAGACGGCCGTGACCGATTTCGCGACGACCGGCGCCCCCCATGCGACCACACTCGCCTACCGAGAACGGCGGGAAGTTGTAGTGCAGCATGAACGGGTCTTTCTTTTCGCCTTCCAGGGTGTCCAGCAGTTGCGCGTCACGGGCGGTGCCCAGTGTTGCCACAACCAGCGCCTGGGTTTCGCCACGGGTGAAAAGTGCCGAACCGTGAGTCTTTGGCAGCACGCCGACTTCGATGTTCAGCGGACGTACAGTCTTGGTGTCGCGACCGTCGATACGTGGCTTGCCGTTAACGATGTTTTCGCGAACGGTGCGGTATTCGATTTCGCCGAAGGCTGCTTTGACTTCAGCAGCGCTTGGCTGGCCTTCTTCACCGGACAGCTTGGCAACCACTTGGTCCTTCAGCTCACCCAGGCGAGCGTAACGGTCGGCCTTGATGGTGATGGTGTAAGCCTGGGAGATCGCTTCGCCGAACTCGGCACGGATAGCGCCCAGCAGTTCGGTGGCTTCTGGCGCAGGAGCCCAGTTCCAGGTTGGCTTGGCGGCTTCGGCAGCCAGTTCTTTCACAGCGTTGATCACAACCTGGAATTCGTCGTGAGCGAACAGTACCGCGCCCAGCATCTGGTCTTCGGTCAGCTCTTTGGCTTCCGATTCAACCATCAGCACGGCGTCGGAAGTACCGGCAACGACCATGTCCAGGCTCGAAGCGGCCTGCTGCTCGTAAGTCGGGTTCAGCAGGTAGCCGGTGCTTTCGTGGAAAGCCACGCGAGCGGCGCCGATCGGGCCGTCGAACGGAATGCCGGAAATGGCCAGGGCTGCCGAGGTACCGATCATCGCAGCGATGTCCGGATCGGTCTTCTTGCTGGTGGAAACGACGGTGCAGACAACCTGCACTTCGTTCATGAAGCCTTCTGGGAACAGCGGACGGATCGGACGGTCGATCAGTCGGGAAGTCAGGGTTTCTTTCTCGGAAGGACGGCCTTCACGCTTGAAGAAACCGCCAGGGATCTTACCGGCAGCGTAAGTCTTCTCCTGGTAATGAACGGACAGAGGGAAGAAGCCCTTGCCCGGATCGGCTTGCTTTGCACCGACAACAGTCACCAACACGCTGACGTCGTCGTCAACGGTGACCAATACTGCGCCGGAGGCCTGACGGGCGATACGGCCTGTCTCGAGGGTAACGGTCGATTGACCGAACTGGAATTTTTTGATTACCGGGTTCACGGTGTCCTACCTTCTTTGTGGCTCTTGGGGGAAACGGTTTCTTGCGAATTCTTGGGCAATCTCGGGAATCGGCCCGATGGCAATTGTCCGGGTGCTACAGGTAAAGCCATGCTGCAGATAAAACTTGAGGCTGGGAGCCTGCAAGGCGCCAGCGGAAAACCGCTGACGCCCGACAGACCACCAACCTCATAGCGCAATCGCTGATTAGCGACGCAGACCCAGGCGAGCGATCAGCGCGGCGTACCGGCTCACGTCCTTGCCTTTCAGGTAGTCCAGCAGCTTGCGACGCTGGTTAACCATGCGGATCAGACCACGACGGGAGTGGTGATCTTTACCGTTGGCCTTGAAGTGACCTTGCAGTTTGTTGATGTTGGCGGTCAGCAGTGCAACCTGCACTTCTGGCGAACCAGTGTCACCAACAGCTTGCTGGTAGTCAGCAACGATTTGAGCTTTTTCTTGAACGTCGAGAGCCATGAGGCAATCCTTCCTTATCAGGAAACTGTTTCAGGGAAACAGCTTCAACAGGCCAGGGACAAATCCCTGTATCTATAAATGAGTAGTGACCATGCCTGTTAACAGCCACACTCGCCGGCCCGCTTAACGCAGACCGGTTCCGGTCATTCTGACCGAATCAAGCGACGCGGCGCGATGCGCCCGTCTTCGCTCACTTCACCGATACCGATGAAGCGACCATTGTGATCCTGTACCCGCACCATGCCGAACTTCGGCGCATCCGGGGCACGTACTGGCTGGCCGTTGAGCCAGTAGAACGCGCTCGCTTCGGAAAAGTGCAGCAACGGCCAATCCTGCAGGCCGCTGTCCGATGGCATCAGGAAGCGATCGACCGCTTCATTGCCGCCTTCGGCATGTACCGCTTCCAGCTCTTCGAGGGTAACAGTCTGCGCCAAGGTGAAAGGCCCGGCCTGGGTCCGACGCAATTCTGCGACGTACGCACCACAACCGAGTTGCTCACCGATATCCTCCACCAGGGTACGAATATAGGTGCCCTTGCTGCAGTCCACCGCAAGCCGCGCAGTATCGCCTTCGAAGGCCAGCAATTCCAAGCGCGCAATAGTAACAGAACGCGGTTCGCGCTCCACTACTTCGCCTGCACGTGCCAGTTTGTACAGCGGCTGGCCATCACGCTTGAGTGCCGAGTACATCGGCGGTATCTGACTGATTTGCCCGCGAAATTTCGGCAGAACCGCTTCGACATCGGCGCGACCAACGGTCACCGGACGTTCCTGCAAAACCTCACCTTCGGCATCGGCCGTAGTGGTGGTCTTGCCCAGTTGCGCCAGGGTCTCGTAGCCCTTGTCGGAATCGAGCAGGTATTGCGAGAACTTGGTCGCCTCGCCGAAGCACAGCGGCAACACGCCGGTGGCCAACGGATCGAGGCTGCCGGTGTGCCCGGCCTTCTCGGCATTGAGCAGCCAGCGCACCTTCTGCAATGCAGCGTTGGAGGTGAACCCCAATGGCTTGTCGAGCAGGATGATACCGCTGACGTTACGACGGATACGTTTGACCTGAGCCACCGAATTACTCCTTGGTGTCTTCAGGTGCTGGAGCGGCAACGTGCTGATTGTCTTCAGCCACGGCGCGCTCGATCAATGCCGACAAGTGCGCGCCACGCACGACAGATTCGTCGTAGTGGAAGTGCAATTGCGGCACGCTGCGCAGCTTCATTTCGCGGGCCAATTGCATACGCAGGAAGCCTGCGGCGGCGTTGAGCACCTTGATGCTTTGCGCGATGTCTTCAGCGTTGTCCTGGCCCATCACGGTGATGAAAATCTTCGCGTGACCGACGTCACGGGACACTTCCACAGCGGTAATGGTGACCAGGCCGACGCGCGGGTCTTTGACTTCGCGACGGATCAGTTGCGCCAGCTCGCGCTGCATCTGATCGCCGATACGTTGGGTACGGCTGTATTCTTTTGCCATGATTTGTTACCTGTTACTGCCCAGCGGTGAAACCCGCAAGGTCTGAAAGCGGCAAACGCCCGGCCTGACAAAAGCCAGACCGGGCGTTGCGTTTAGAGTCCGGACGCTGTGCCGTGCATTTGCATGCTACGGCCCATCGTGGCCCTTGAAGTGCGCGAGTCAGAGGCTGCGAGCAACCTGAACCTTCTCGAAGACTTCGATCTTGTCGCCGACTTTGACGTCGTTGTAGCTCTTCACGCCGATACCGCATTCCATGCCGGCACGTACTTCGGAAGCGTCATCCTTGAAGCGGCGCAGGGATTCCAGCTCGCCTTCGAAGATAACGATGTCTTCACGCAGTACACGGATCGGACGGTTACGGTGCACAACACCTTCGATCACCATGCAACCGGCGATCGCGCCAAACTTCGGCGAACGGAACACGTCACGCACTTCGGCCACACCCAGGATGTTCTCGCGAACATCGCTGCCGAGCATGCCGGTCAGGGCTTTCTTGACGTCTTCGATGATGTCGTAGATCACGTTGTAGTAACGCATATCCAGACCTTCCTGCTCGACGATCTTGCGAGCGCCGGCATCGGCACGCACGTTGAAGCCGAACAGTACAGCGTTGGAAGCCAGTGCCAGGTTGGCGTCGGATTCGGTGATACCACCGACACCGCCACCCACGACGCGCACTTGTACTTCGTCGTTGCCCAGGCCATTCAGGGCACCGTTCAACGCTTCCAGCGAACCACGGACGTCGGATTTGAGGACGATGTTGAGCGTCTTCTTCTCGGCCTGACCCATGTTTTCGAAGATGTTTTCCAGCTTGCCGGCGTGAGCGCGAGCCAGTTTGACTTCGCGGAACTTGCCCTGACGGAACAGAGCCACTTCACGGGCTTTCTTCTCGTCGGCAACCACGCTCATCTCGTCGCCAGCGTCCGGGGTACCGTCCAGGCCGAGGATCTCGACAGGGATGGATGGACCGGCTTCCTTGATTGGCTTGCCGTTCTCGTCGAGCATGGCACGTACACGGCCGTAGTTCGAACCGACCAGGACCATGTCGCCTTGACGCAGCGTACCGTCCTGAACCAGCACGGTTGCCACCGGGCCACGACCCTTGTCGAGACGCGATTCAACCACCACACCACGACCAGGAGCCGATGGAGTAGCTTTCAGCTCGAGAACTTCGGCCTGCAGCAGAACGGCTTCAAGCAGCTCGTCCACGCCAGTACCCATCTTCGCCGAAACCGGAACGAATGGTGTGTCGCCACCCCAGTCTTCGGAAGTCACGCCGTGAACCGACAGCTCGCTACGGATGCGATCGAGATCGGCGCCCGGCTTGTCGATCTTGTTCACTGCTACCACCAGCGGCACGCCAGCTGCCTGAGCATGCTGAACCGCTTCGATGGTTTGCGGCATCACGCCGTCGTCCGCTGCAACCACGAGGATCACGATGTCGGTCGCCTTGGCACCACGGGCACGCATTGCGGTAAACGCAGCGTGACCCGGGGTGTCGAGGAAAGTGACCATGCCGCGATCAGTCTCAACGTGGTATGCACCGATGTGCTGGGTGATACCGCCGGCTTCGCCAGCAGCTACCTTGGCACGACGGATGTAGTCGAGCAGGGAAGTCTTACCGTGGTCAACGTGGCCCATTACGGTCACGACTGGTGCACGGGAGAACGACTCACCTTCAAACTTCAGGGACTCGGCCAGGGAATCTTCCAGAGCGGTGTCGCTGACCAGGGTCACTTTGTGGCCCAGTTCTTCGGCTACCAGCTGAGCAGTTTCCTGATCAAGCACCTGGTTGATGGTCGCTGGGGTACCCAGTTTGAACATGAACTTGATGATTTCAGCCGCTTTGACCGACATCTGATTGGCCAGATCGCCAACCGTGATGGTCTCGCCGATCTGCACATCACGCACGACAGGGCCGGTCGGGCTCTGGAAACCGTGGGCGTTGCGCTTCTTCAGCTTGGCCTTGCCGCGACCACCACGACGGAAGCCATCGCTTTCTTCGTCGGTAGTGCGTGGCGCCACACGTGGCGCCGGGGCTTTTTCTTTGACCGATGCGCGATGCGGAGCGTTTTTGCGCTCGCCATCACCACCACCGCTGCGACGATTGTTGTCGTCGGCACGTGGCTTGTCCGGACGGCGCTGTTCGTTCTGCTTGTTGCGAACGTCAGCCGATGGAGCAGGAGCAGCAGCCACCGGTGCGCTTTCGCGAACAGGTTCGGCAGCGGCAGCCGGCGCCGCAACGGCGTCGCTGGCAGCGGTTTGCGCAGCAGCAGGCTGGCGACGCGCTTCTTCTTCGGCGCGCTGCTTGGCTTCTTCTTCAGCCTTCTGACGGGCAGCATTTTCTACTGCGCGACGCTCATCCAGTTCACGCTTGCGCTCGGCTTCGATTTCTTCCGGGCTGCGCTGTACGAAAACTTTCTTCTTGCGAACTTCAACGCTGATGCTCTTGCTACCAGCCACACGCAGGGTGCTGGTGGTTTTACGCTGCAGCGTGATCTTGCGTGGTTCTTCCACTTTCGCCTTGTGACTGCTCTTCAAGTGAGTCAGCAGGGATTGCTTCTCACTGTCAGTCACATTTTCGTCGGCGGCGGTGTGCGGCAGACCTGCCTCACGCATCTGCTGCAACAGGCGCTCTACCGGTGTTTTGACCTCATCGGCCAGTTGTTTCACCGTGACTTGCGTCATGCACTTCTCTCCTCAGGCCGCGCCTAATTACTCGAACCAGTGGGCTCGGGCGGCCATGATCAACTTGCCGGCACGATCATCGTCAATGCCGTCGATGTCGAGCAGGTCGTCAATAGACTGCTCGGCCAGGTCTTCGCGGGTAATTACGCCGCGCACCGCCAGTTCCATCGCCAAATCCTTGTCCATACCCTCAAGCGAGAGCAGGTCTTCGGCCGGATGGGCGTCTGCCAGCTTTTCCTCAGTAGCGATGGCTTTGGTCAACAAGCGATCCTTGGCGCGAGCACGAAGCTCGTTGACGATGTCCTCGTCAAAGCCGTCGATGTTGAGCATTTCCTCCACCGGTACGTAGGCAATCTCTTCCAGGCTGGTGAAGCCTTCATCTACCAGCACCTGAGCCAGTTCTTCGTCGACTTCCAGCTCGTCGATGAAGTTGCGCAGGATGTCGCCGGTTTCTGCTTGCTGCTTAGCCTGGATGTCCGATTCGGTCATCACGTTCAGGGTCCAGCCAGTCAACTGGCTCGCCAGACGCACGTTCTGACCACCGCGACCGATGGCCTGAGCCAGATTGTCTGCGCCAACGGCGATGTCCATGGCATGGGCATCTTCGTCAACGATAATTGCCGCAACCTCGGCCGGGGACATGGCGTTGATCACGAACTGGGCCGGGTTGTCGTCCCACAGCACGATATCAACACGCTCACCACCCAACTCACCCGATACCGCCTGGACGCGCGAACCGCGCATACCGATGCAGGCACCTTGTGGGTCGATGCGCTTGTCCTTGGAACGGACGGCGATCTTGGCTCGCGAACCCGGATCACGGGAGGCGGCCATGACCTCGATGAGGCCTTCGGCGATTTCCGGCACTTCGATACGGAACAGCTCGATCAGCATTTCCGGCGCGGTACGCGACAGGATCAGCTGCGGGCCGCGGTTCTCGGTGCGGATTTCCTTGAGCAGCGCACGCAGACGCACGCCGACACGGAAGGTTTCGCGAGAAATGATGTCTTCACGGGCCAGCAACGCTTCAGCATTGTTGCCCAGATCGACGATCACGTTGTCGCGGGTAACTTTTTTCACGGTGCCGGAGATGATTTCTCCCAGGCGCTCGCGATAGGCGTCGACCACTTGAGCGCGCTCGGCTTCGCGAACTTTCTGCACGATGACCTGCTTGGCAGTCTGTGCAGCGATGCGGCCGAATTCAATGGATTCGATTTTCTCTTCGACGACGTCACCGACCTTGGCACCAGGATGCGTTTCGGCAACCTTGCTTGGCCAGGTCTCGATGGCCGGATCGTCGAGATCATTCTCTTCGACGACCGTCCAGCGACGGAAGGTTTCGTAGGAACCGGTGTGGCGGTTGATTTCCACACGCAGGTCCACTTCGTCTTCAAAACGCTTTTTGGTAGCAGTGGCCAGAGCCAGCTCCAGCGCTTCAAAAATTACGCTTGCCGGTACACCCTTTTCATTGGATACCGACTCAACAACCAGTAGTACTTCTTTGCTCATCGTACGCCTCGCCTTTCGCAAGCCATTGGATCCGCGGGATCCGCGTCTCAGTCAAAACTGGGAATAATGTTGGCCTTGTCGATCATATCGATCGGCAACAGGAACTCGTGGTCTTCTACCTGCACCACGACGTCCTGCTCTTCTACACCGCGCAGAAGGCCCTGAAAATTGCGTCGACCTTCGAAAGGCGAGCGCAGCTTGATCTTCACTTGTTCACCGGCAAATTTGGCAAACTGCTCAAGAGTGAACAGCGGGCGCTCCATGCCAGGCGAGGAAACTTCAAGGGTGTATTCAACGGAGATAGGATCTTCAACATCCAGAACACCGCTGATCTGACGGCTGACAATGGCGCAATCGTCCACCAGCACGCCACCCTCTTTATTGATATAAACGCGCAACATCGAGTGACGACCCTGAGCCGAAAACTCGATACCCCAGCATTCATAGCCCAGGGCCACGACCACCGGGGCCAGCAAGGCCTGCAACTCTTCTAGCTTGCTCGACACCTGAACCCCCTAGTGCATGATATGTGCATGCTTTGCAAAATAAAAAAATGGGCATAACGCCCATCCTTGAAACGCCGTCGAACAGCGGCGTTGAAAGTATCCAGCTAACAAAAAGCCCCTTAAAAGGGGCTCCTTAAACTGGTTGCGGGGGCCGGATTTGAACCGACGACCTTCGGGTTATGAGCCCGACGAGCTACCAGACTGCTCCACCCCGCGACAAAGCTGGGGCGGAAGTATACGACCGATCCCTTTTAGGGTCAATGTAACCTTCCACCTGCAAGAAAGCCCGCAACAGCGGGCTCTCCTGACTAATTGGTACCGAGAAGGGGACTCGAACCCCTACACCCTATGGGCACAACCACCTCAAGGTTGCGTGTCTACCAATTCCACCACCTCGGCAATACTACGTTTGAAACTCTTCTTACTTCTGCTCTTGAGCTGGAGGCACGTCAGTCGCTGGAGTAGCCGACTTTTGCTCTTGAAGCACCGGGACATCATCAGAAGCCGGTTGTTGCTTAGGTACTTCCAACACTGCTGGATCTGGAAGACCTGCTTGAGTCAGCTGATGAGCTTTCTCTTTAGCAAAGTAACCTAACCCCAAGCTGGTTATGAAGAAACCGGCGGCAAGTATAGCAGTAAACTTACTAAGAAAGGTAGAGGAACCTTGGCTTCCGAACACAGTATTTGAAGCACCTGCTCCGAAAGACGCGCCAGCGTCCGCACCCTTACCCTGCTGCAGCAAAACCAGAGCAACTACGCCCAATGCACCCAGCAGATGAAAAACGACTACGACTGTTTCCAGCATTTTTTCAGTTTCCCGCGGCGCGACAGATCGCACCGAACTCATCTGCATTCAGGGAAGCTCCACCAATGAGCCCCCCATCGATATCCGGCATGCCGAACAGTTCGACCGCATTGGCCGCCTTCACGCTGCCGCCGTATAGAAGCCGCACACCTCGTGCGACTTCAGAATTCTCTGCCGCCAACTGCTCGCGAATGGCTTTATGCACATCCTGAGCCTGTTGCGGCGTTGCAGTCAGCCCGGTACCAATGGCCCAGACCGGCTCGTATGCAATCACTGCCTTGGCAAAGGCACCTACACCCAGCTCCTCGATGATGCTGCCCAGCTGACGCCCGACAACTTCAAGAGTTTTTCCGGCTTCGCGCTGCTCGAGGGTTTCCCCTACACACAATACCGGAATCAAGCCACATGCCTGTGCCGCTGCGAACTTGCGATTCAGCATCCCGTCTCGCTCGCCCATAATCTGGCGGCGTTCGGAGTGCCCGACAAGCACCAGGGAACAACCTGCATCCACCAGTTGGCTGGGAGCAATCTCACCAGTCAACGCACCTTGCATGGCTTCCACCGCAGAATTCTGCGCGCCGACCGAAATCGACTTGCCTTTCAAGCCATCAATCACTTGATTGATATACAAGCAAGGCGGGAACACCGCGACATCAACACCGCTTGGCAAGGCCAGATGACGAAGGCCGTTGATCAGCTCAGCGACGCTGGCGCGGGTACCGTGCATCTTCCAGTTACCAGCTACCATAGGGCGACGCATGCTGTACCTCGTCGGTCAAAGTGGGCGCAGATGTTACCCAACACAATCATGGCTTGCAAGCCGTATCAGGCAGAAACTTCGGTTACCAGTTTTGCCAGCTCTTCGGCATAGCCGCGAACCTGGTTTTCGTCCTCGCCTTCGACCATTACGCGCACCAGAGGCTCTGTGCCGGACTTGCGCAGAAGCACGCGACCGCGCCCCGCCATCGCCTGAGTGACACGGGCACTGGCTTCCTTGACAGCAGGATGCTCCAGCGGGCTTTCACCGCCGCCAAAGCGAACGTTGATCAGCACCTGAGGGCACTTGCGCAACGCCTGGCGCGTTTGTGCCAGACCTTCATTGCGGGATTTCAGAGCCATCAACACCTGCAAGGCCGCAATGATGGCGTCGCCCGTGGTGGTGTGGTTGAAGCAGACCACATGCCCGGAATTTTCCCCGCCTACGAGCCAGTTGCGCTCTTGCAGCTCGGCAATCACGTAGCGGTCACCGACATTGGCGCGAACGAACGGGATCGACAGATCCGCAAGGGCCAGTTCGAGACCAAGATTGCTCATCAAAGTACCGACGACGCCACCCTGCAACTTGCCACGCTCATGCAGATCGCGGGCAATGATAAACAGCAGGTCGTCACCATCAACAATGGCGCCGGTATGATCGACCATCAATACCCGATCGCCATCACCATCGAAGGCGATACCCAGGTCCGCATGCTCGGCCAGAACGGCGGCCTGCAACGGCCCCATATGCGTAGAACCGCAGTTATCGTTGATGTTCAGCCCGTTCGGCTGAGCGGAAAGCACGACGACTTCGGCACCCAATTCACGGAAGACGCTCGGCGCTACCTTATAGGTCGCACCATGCGCGCAGTCGATAACGATCTTCAGGCCGGCGAAATTGGTCCCGGTAGGCACGCTGCTCTTGCAGAACTCGATGTAGCGGCCCGATGCATCATTGATTCGCGACACTTTACCGATCTTGCTCGACTCGACGACGGTCATCGGCGTATCGAGCAACTCTTCGATCATCAATTCCAATTCATCCGGCAGCTTGGTGCCTTTGCCGGAGAAGAACTTGATGCCGTTGTCATCATGCGGGTTGTGCGAAGCACTGATCACGATCCCGGCCTCTGCCTGGAAAGTGCGCGACAGATAGGCGATGGCAGGTGTCGGCATCGGACCGAGCAGCATCACATCGGCACCCGCCGAGGTCAGCCCGGCCTCGAGCGCCGATTCGAACATATAGCCAGAGATCCGCGTGTCCTTACCGACCAGCACCTTGCAGGCACCCATCTTGCGGAAAGCCATGCCAGCCGCCCAACCGAGCTTGAGCATGAAGTCAGGCGTGATCGGGTATTCACCTACGCGACCGCGAATGCCGTCGGTACCAAAATATTTCTTGCTCATAAGTGCTCCATCATTCTTATTTGGCTGACTCTACGGCCGCGATCATTCGCACTACATCGACAGTTTCCGCCACATCGTGAACCCGCAAGATCCGCGCACCCTTGACCGAAGCCAGCGCAGCAAGCGCCAGGCCGCCGTGCAGACGCTCGCCCACGGGACGGTTCAAAGCGTGGCCAATCATACTCTTGCGCGAAACACCTACCAGCAATGGCCGCCCCAGCGCATGCAGGGCCTCCATGTGTTTGAACAAGCTTAGATTGTGCTGCAAGGTCTTGGCGAAGCCGAAGCCGGGATCAAGAATGATCCGCTCGGCGGGAATACCCGCCTGCGCGCACTGTTCCATGCGCTCGGCGAGAAACTCGCCGACCTCGCGGGTGACATCCTGATACTGCGGATTATCCTGCATATCGCCCGGCTCGCCGAGCATGTGCATGAGGCAGACCGGCAACCCTGTCGCCGCCGCCGCATCCAGCGCGCCATCGCGACGCAACGAACGCACATCATTGATCAGGCCGGCACCGAGCCGTGCGGTTTCGCGCATGACTGCCGGGGTGGAAGTATCGACCGAGATGATGACATCCAGCTCGCGATTGATCAGCTCGACAATCGGCGCGACGCGCTCGAGCTCCTCCAGAGGAGAAACCGCTCGCGCGCCTGGCCGGGTCGATTCGCCGCCGACATCAATCAGCGTCGCGCCAGCCAGCACCATGGCTTCGGCATGGCGCAGCGCCGCATCGAGCTGGCTGTAGCGGCCGCCGTCGGAAAAGGAATCAGGAGTGACATTGAGAATGCCCATGACATGCGTCTGGGCCAAATCAAGAACCCGGTTGCCGCAAGGCAACCGGGTCAGGGACTGTACAGAAGTCATTTCAAGCCTTAAACGTCAGCAGCCGGACCGCCAATCGGTTTTTCCGGACGCTCGTCCTGCACGACAGGCGGCGGAGGCGTACCGGTGCCACCCGACCAGTCGCGAGGTTCGCGAGGTGTGCGGCCAGCCATGATGTCGTCGATCTGCTCGGCATCGATGGTTTCGTACTTCATCAGCGCATCAGCCATGGCATCCAGTTTGTCACGGTTATCCGTGAGGATCTGCTTGGCGGTGCCGTAGCACTGATCAATGATGCTGCGCACTTCGGAATCGATCAGCTTGGCGGTCTCACCGGAGAAGCTGGCAGCCTGGCCGCCACCGCCGCGACCGAGGAACACTTCGCCCTCTTCTTCGGCATACATCAGCGGACCGAGTTTTTCCGACAGGCCCCATTTCGTCACCATGTTCCGGGCAATCTGACTTGCACGCATGATGTCGTTGGACGCGCCGGTGGTTACACCGTCAAAGCCCAGGGTCATTTCTTCTGCGATACGGCCACCGTACAACGAGCAGATCTGGCTGACCAGCGCACGTTTGGACAGGCTGTAACGATCTTCTTCCGGGAGGAACATGGTCACACCCAGCGCACGACCGCGCGGGATGATCGACACCTTGTAGACCGGATCATGCTCAGGCACGACGCGACCAACGATGGCGTGGCCGGCTTCGTGGTAAGCAGTGTTCTGCTTTTCTTTCTCGGACATGACCATGGATTTGCGCTCGGCGCCCATCATGATCTTGTCTTTCGCCAGTTCGAACTCTTTCATCTCGACGATGCGTTTGCCGCTACGAGCAGCGAACAACGACGCTTCGTTGACCAAGTTGGCCAGGTCAGCACCGGAGAAGCCAGGAGTACCACGTGCGATCACTGCCGGAGCAACGTCGTCGCCCATTGGCACTTTACGCATGTGCACTTTCAGAATCTGCTCGCGACCACGAATATCCGGCAAGCCAACCACCACCTGACGGTCGAAACGGCCCGGACGCAGCAGCGCAGGGTCGAGTACGTCCGGACGGTTGGTCGCAGCAATCACGATGATGCCGTCATTCATTTCGAAGCCGTCCATCTCTACCAGCAACTGGTTGAGAGTCTGCTCACGTTCGTCGTGACCGCCACCCATGCCGGCACCACGATGGCGACCCACGGCATCGATTTCGTCGATGAAGATGATGCAAGGGGCGTGCTTCTTGGCCTGCTCGAACATGTCGCGGACGCGGCTGGCGCCGACACCGACGAACATTTCGACAAAGTCGGAACCGGAGATGGTGAAGAATGGCACTTTCGCTTCGCCGGCAATCGCCTTGGCCAGCAAGGTTTTACCGGTACCCGGCGGGCCGACCATCAGTACGCCGCGCGGGATACGACCGCCCAGACGCTGGAACTTGCCCGGATCACGCAGGAACTCGACCAGCTCGCCGACTTCTTCTTTGGCTTCGTCGCAACCGGCAACGTCAGCCAAAGTGGTTTTGACCTGATCTTCGGACAGCAGGCGTGCCTTGCTCTTGCCGAAGCTCATCGGCCCGCCCTTGCCACCGGCGCCGCCCTGCATCTGGCGCATGAAGAACATGAACACCGCGATGATCACCAGGATCGGGAAGCTGGCCACCAGGAGCTGAGTCCAGATGCTTTGCTGTTCAGGCTGCTTGCCTTCAACCACAACATGATTGTCGACCAGATCGCCGATCAGGCCATTGTCCTGAATTGCCGGACGAATGGTCTTGAAGCTGTCGCCATCGGTGCGCTTGCCGGTAATCACATAGCCGTCAACGGCTACGCGCTCGACCTTGCCATCCTTGACCTGCTGGATGAAGTCGGAATAGTTGAGGGTCTGCGGCTCGTTAGGGCTGGAGAAGTTGTTCATCACCGTCACCAAGACTGCCGCGATGATCAACCACAGGATCAGATTCTTTGCCATATCGTTCAATTAACTACCCTCTGAAGCAAGCTCCGCTACTGGCGCGCGCTTCGCATGATATTCACCGGCCTAACTTACTACATTACCTACAACTCTGGCAGGCGCCGTCTGTAACCCTTTGTGAAACACTTTCTACACAATATTCGCTTATGCCTGCGGAGCGAAATATGAAAAACCTATCGCCCCGCCGAAAAACCTTGTTTTACGCATCACCGCCGCGATAACCCCAGGCCAGCATGTACTGCTCACGGGAGCTGCCACGGGAAGAGTCTGGCTTGATCATCTGGATCTTGTCGAATTTCTTCCGAGCGTCCTTCAGATAAACGTCAAACCCTTCGCCCTGAAAAATCTTGATGACGAAATTGCCACCCGGCTTGAGGATCCGTTCCGCCAGGTCCAGAGCCAGCTCACAGAGGAACATGGCCTTGGGCATATCCACTTCGGGCGTACCACTCATATTGGGGGCCATATCGGAAATCACAAGGTCCACCTGCGAATTACCCACGGCCTCAAGGATTTGAGCCAGCACCGAGTCCTCAGTGAAGTCACCTTGAATGAAGGTCACGTCCGGAATGCCGTCCATTTCAAGAATGTCAGAAGCGATCAGACGCCCCTGGCCACCGATCAGTCGACTGGTGACCTGCGACCAGCCACCCGGCGCCGCGCCGAGGTCGACCACGCTCATGCCCGGACGGATGAGTTTGTATTTTTCCTGGATCTCCAGCAGCTTGTAACTTGCACGCGAGCGGTAGCCATCCTTCTGCGCCTGCTTCACATAAGGATCGTTGACATGTCTTTTCAGCCAACCAAGGCTTGTCTTGGAACGCGCCATTGGGCACCTCGATGATTAGGGTCGTGATTAGTTGGGCGGATCCACGAACCCTCGGGTAAAATGGCCGCCATTTTACAGAATCCAGACGAAAGGGTCAGATTATGCCGCTCACTCCAGAGCAGAAGAAACAGTACAAATCCATCGGCCACCACCTCAAACCAGTGTTGACGGTAGCGGACAACGGTTTGACTGAAGGTGTTCTAGCCGAACTTGAACGCGCCTTGGCCGATCACGAGCTGATCAAGATCAAGCTCAATATCCTCGATCGCGAGTCGCGCCTGGCGCACATCGCCGAGCTGTGCAAGGTCGGCAAAGCGGACCTAGTTCAGGTCATCGGCAAGATGGCTCTGGTCTACCGCAAGAACTTCAGCGCCAACAAGCAGCTGTCGAACGTTCATCGCTTCAAGTGATGCGCAGGGTCAAGGGTGTGCTTCGCGCACCCTGCCACTCCATCCCGGCACCGGCTGCATGACCAGCACCAACCCGGAAAATCCCAGTACCAGATAACTGAATACCTGCCAGCGCTGCGCATCCGGCCAGCCGACACGCACAGCGACATACATCGCGCACGCGTACAACGCCATCAACAGCACCTGCCCGCGAAAATCCCGCCATAGACTGCCAAGGCCCTCGGCCTGTACCAGCACCAAAGCCTGAAAGATCACGCACAGAGCGGCGAACCCCACCACCAGCACTTCGAATGCACTGGCCACTTCGTCGATCAACAGCGGCGCCAGGCCGATCTGACCCAACGCCGGCTGCAAACCGATATGAATCAACCATAGGCCACCGACCCAAAGCATCTGGGTCAGTTGCCAAAGCATGGCGCCCGCATGCAGCGGGCGCCTTCTTTCAGATGTGACGAACTTCGACAATCTCGTACTCGATCACGCCGCTCGGCGTTTTGACGGCGACGACGTCACCCTCTTCCTTGCCAATCAAGGCGCGGGCCAGCGGCGAACCGACGGAGATCTTGCCGAGTTTGAAGTCAGCCTCATCCTCACCCACGATGTGGTAAGTGACGCTTTCATCAGTCTCGACGTTGGCGATCTCGACGGTGGTACCGAAAATCACTTTGCCGGTGTGAGGAATGGTCGTGACATCGATGATGACCTGATTCTGAATCCGGCCCTCGATATCACGAATACGCGCTTCGACCATGCCTTGCTGTTCGCGGGCAGCATGGTATTCAGCGTTTTCCTTCAAGTCACCCAACTCGCGGGCCGTACCGATGTCCTGGCTGAGCTTCGGACGGACGACCTTGGTCAGGTGAGCATGCTCCTCTTCCAGGGCGCGAGCGCCCTGAACAGTCATTGGGTACTTGGTTATGCTCATGCCTTCAATCCTGCGTGTAGATCCTGCAAGCGGCGCACGGTCTTTTCCGGACCGAACTTCAGCGCTTCGCAGATCGCTTCGCCCGCAGCAATAGTGGTGGTGCAGTAGATCTTGTGCTGCAGGGCATTGCGACGAATGGAGTACGAATCGGCGATCGACTGACGACCTTCGGTGGTGTTGATGATCAGCGTGACTTCGTCATTCTTGATCATGTCGACCACGTGTGGACGACCCTCGGTCACCTTGTTCACGCGGCGCACTTTCAGGCCTGCGGCTTCGATCAGCTTGGCAGTGCCGGCAGTGGCGACCACTTCGAAGCCCAAGTTGATCAGATCACGGGCCACGCCTGCAACCAGTGGCTTGTCGTCATCGCGCACGCTGATGAACGCAGTACCGCCGGTCGGCAGCACTTCGCTGGCGCCCATCTGCGCCTTGGCGAATGCTTCGCCGAAGGTGTCGCCGACGCCCATCACTTCACCGGTCGACTTCATCTCTGGGCCGAGGATCGGGTCAACGCCAGGGAACTTGGCGAACGGGAACACCGCCTCTTTCACGCTGTAGAAGTTCGGGATGATTTCTTTGGTGAAGCCGATTTCCTTCAGGGTCTTACCGGCCATCACGCGCGCAGCGATCATGGCCAGGGAAACACCGATGCACTTGGAAACGAACGGCACGGTACGCGAGGCGCGCGGGTTGACTTCGATGACGTAAATGTCTTCACCCTGCAACGCCAGCTGCACGTTCATCAGGCCGACAACGCCGAGTTCCAGGGCCATTTTCTTGACCTGTTCGCGCATCTCGTCCTGGATGTGCGCTGGCAGCGAGTACGGCGGCAGCGAGCACGCGGAGTCACCGGAGTGAACGCCCGCCTGTTCGATGTGCTGCATGATCGCGCCGATCACTACATCTTTGCCGTCGCAGACCGCATCCACGTCCATTTCGATGGCGCAGTTGAGGAAGTGGTCGAGCAGCACCGGGCTGTCGTTGGACACTTGCACCGCGTCACGCAGATAGCGCTTGAGTTCGTCTTCCTTGTAAACGATTTCCATCGCACGGCCGCCCAGCACGTAGGACGGGCGCACCACCAGCGGATAACCGATCTTCGCCGCAGCACGAACGGCTTCGTCTTCGCTGCGCACGGTGGCGTTTGGCGGCTGACGCAGGTTCAGGCGCTCGACCATTTGCTGGAAGCGCTCGCGGTCTTCGGCGCGGTCGATGGCGTCAGGGCTGGTGCCGATGATCGGCACGCCAGCAGCTTCCAGCGCGCGAGCCAGTTTAAGCGGAGTCTGGCCGCCGTACTGGACGATCACGCCTTTCGGCTTCTCGACGCGGCAGATTTCCAGTACGTCTTCCAGGGTTACCGGCTCGAAGTACAGACGGTCGGAAGTGTCGTAGTCGGTGGAAACGGTTTCCGGGTTGCAGTTGACCATGATGGTTTCGTAGCCGTCTTCGCGCAGGGCGAGCGCAGCGTGAACGCAGCAGTAGTCGAACTCGATGCCCTGGCCGATACGGTTCGGACCGCCACCCAGGATCATGATCTTGTCGCGACCCGACGGCGCTGCTTCGCACTCTTCCTCGTAGGTCGAGTACAGGTAAGCGGTGTCGGTGGCGAATTCGGCGGCGCAGGTGTCAACGCGCTTGTAGACCGGGAACACTTCCAGCTTCTGACGGTGCGTACGCAGGTTTTTCTCGGTGACGCCCAGCAGCTTGGCCAGACGCTGATCAGAGAAGCCTTTGCGCTTGAGCTTGAACATCAGGTCGCGGTCGATCGAGGACAGACCGAGGGTCTTGACCTTCTCTTCGTCCTTGATCAGGTCTTCGATCTGCACCAGGAACCACGGATCGATCATGTTCATGCCGAAGATGTCTTCGACCGACAGGCCGGCGCGGAAGGCGTCCGCCACGTACCAGATACGCTCGGCGCCCGGCACGGTCAGTTCGCGCTTGAGCACGCTCATGCTGTCCGGGTTGCTCAGATCGAGCTTCTCGTCCAGACCGCAAACGCCCACTTCCAGACCGCGCAGGGCTTTCTGCAGGGATTCCTGGAAGGTCCGGCCGATGGCCATGACTTCGCCGACCGACTTCATTTGCGTGGTCAGGCGTGCGTCAGCCTTGGCGAATTTCTCGAAGGCGAAGCGTGGCAGCTTGGTGACGACGTAGTCGATCGACGGTTCGAAGGACGCCGGGGTCTTGCCGCCGGTGATGTCGTTCGACAGCTCGTCGAGGGTGTAACCCACAGCCAGTTTGGCCGCGACCTTGGCGATCGGGAAACCGGTGGCTTTCGAAGCCAGTGCCGAGGAGCGCGAAACACGCGGGTTCATTTCGATCACGACCATGCGGCCAGTGTTCGGGCAGATACCGAACTGCACGTTCGAACCACCGGTCTCGACGCCGATCTCGCGCAGTACCGCCAGCGAGGCGTTACGCAGGATCTGGTATTCCTTGTCGGTCAGGGTTTGCGCAGGAGCTACGGTGATCGAGTCACCGGTGTGCACGCCCATCGGGTCGAAGTTTTCGATCGAGCAGACGATGATGCAGTTGTCCTTTTTGTCGCGGACAACTTCCATTTCATATTCTTTCCAGCCGATCAGCGATTCGTCGATCAGCAACTCTTTGGTCGGCGACAGGTCCAGACCACGGGCGCAGATTTCTTCGAACTCTTCACGGTTGTAAGCGATACCGCCACCGGTGCCGCCCATGGTGAAGGACGGACGGATGATGCACGGGAAACCGAGGGTTTCGAGAACCGCGTTGGCCTCTTCCATGCTGTGGGCGATGCCGGAACGCGGGCACGCCAGACCGATGGATTTCATTGCCTTGTCGAAACGCGAACGGTCTTCAGCCTTGTCGATGGTGTCGGCGTTGGCACCGATCATCTCTACGCCGAACTTCTCGAGAACGCCTTCGCGCTCCAGGTCCAGAGCGCAGTTCAGAGCGGTCTGGCCACCCATGGTTGGCAGCACGGCGTCCGGACGCTCTTTTTCGATGATCTTGGCCACGGTCTGCCATTTGATCGGTTCGATATAGGTGGCGTCGGCCATGTCCGGGTCGGTCATGATGGTGGCCGGGTTGGAGTTCACCAGGATGACGCGGTAACCCTCTTCGCGCAGGGCTTTGCAGGCCTGGGCGCCGGAGTAGTCGAATTCGCAGGCCTGGCCGATCACGATCGGGCCAGCGCCGAGAATCAGGATGCTTTTAATGTCTGTACGTTTTGGCATGGTTTGTCACTCAAATCCGCAGGTCAGTCGGCAAGCCGTCTTGATCGATTTCTGAAGTCCCGAGGGGGCCGCCGGAACCGGGGCCGCCCTCGAGGCCTTCTCTCTACAGTCTCAAGGCGAACGCTTAGCGTCGCTTGACCATCTCGTTGATGAAGCGGTCGAACAGTGGCGCGACATCGTTCGGGCCCGGGCTCGCTTCAGGGTGACCCTGGAAGCTGAACGCGCTCTTGTCGGTGCGCTCGATGCCTTGCAGGGTGCCGTCGAACAGCGATTTGTGGATCGCGCGCACGTTGGCTGGCAGTGTGGCTTCGTCTACCGCAAAACCGTGGTTCTGGCTGGTGATCATCACCACGCCTGTGTCCAGATCCTGCACCGGGTGGTTGGCACCGTGGTGGCCGTGGCCCATTTTCAGGGTCTTGGCGCCGGAGGCCAGAGCCAGCAACTGGTGGCCGAGGCAGATGCCGAATACCGGCGTCTCGGTTTCCAGGACTTCCTTGATCGCCTGGATCGCGTAGTCGCATGGCTCCGGATCACCAGGGCCGTTGGACAGGAACACGCCGTCCGGCTTCAGCGCCAGCACATCGGCGGCTGGAGTCTGCGCAGGCACTACGGTGACGCGGCAGCCGCGCTCTACCAGCATGCGCAGGATGTTGACCTTGACGCCGTAGTCGTAGGCGACCACGTGATATGGCAGCTCGGAAGCTTCGATGGTCGCGTGGCTGTCGGTTTTCAGATCCCAGACAGTCGAGCGCCATTCGTATTGGGTCTTGGTGCTGACGACTTTCGCCAGATCCATGCCCTTCAGGCCCGGGAAGCCTTGCGCAGCGGCGATGGCCGCTTCTTCGGAGATGTTGTCGCCGGCCATGATGCAGCCGTTCTGAGCGCCTTTTTCACGCAGGATGCGGGTCAGGCGACGGGTGTCGATACCGGCGATTGCCACCACGTTGTTGGCTTTCAGGTAATCGGACAGGGACATCGTGTTACGCCAGTTGCTCGCTACCAGCGGCAGGTCACGGATGACCAGGCCAGCGGACCAGACGCGGTCGGACTCGGCATCTTCCGGCGTGGTGCCGGTGTTGCCGATGTGCGGATAAGTCAGGGTAACGATCTGTTGGGCGTAGGAAGGATCGGTAAGGATTTCCTGATAGCCGGTCATTGCGGTGTTGAACACCACCTCACCAACGGTCTGACCGTCGGCTCCAATGGCTTCGCCGCGAAAAATGCTGCCATCAGCAAGGGCGAGTATGGCTGGCTTAGTCAAGAAGACCTCCCGTAAATAACGCATGAAAGGGCAATCGCAGGTTGTAAAAAAGCGGAGTGACGTATGGACACGTCACCCCGCTTCTTCACTGAAATTATTCTGCGCGCTTTTAGTGGACACACTAAAGCTGTAGCTTACAGAAAAGGGCGTTTTTGGTCCACCGCTAAAGAGCCTTAAAGGCCGGAGAATGCGACAGGTCGTCGCCAAGCGGTAAAAACCGGCGCAAAACGGGACGTTTGCGCCGGGTTCAGCAACGACTCAACGCAGGTCGAGCACGTCTTGCATGTCGTACAGGCCCGGCTCGCGACCGTCCAGCCACAGCGCCGCACGCACCGCGCCCTTGGCGAAGGTCATGCGGCTCGATGCCTTGTGGGTGATCTCGACGCGCTCGCCATCGGCAGCGAACAGCACGGTGTGATCACCAACGATGTCGCCAGCACGCACGGTGGCGAAACCAATGGTTTCACGCTCCCGCGCACCGGTCTGGCCTTCACGACCGTAGACCGCGACCTTCTTCAGATCACGCCCCAGGGCATCGGCAATCACTTCACCCATGCGCACAGCCGTACCTGACGGAGCATCGACCTTGTGGCGGTGATGGGCTTCCATGATCTCGATATCGACATCGTCGCCCAGCACGCGCGCAGCGGTGTCGAGCAACTTCAGGCAGAGGTTGACGCCGACGCTGAAGTTGGCGGCGAAGACAATCGGAATGTCCTTGCCCGCCTCGGCCAGCAATTGCTTCTCTTCAACACTGAAACCGGTGGTGCCGATGATCATCGCTTTGCCGTGTTTGCGGCAGAACGCGAGATTTTTCAGGGTCACGGTCGGGTGAGTGAAGTCGATCAGCACATCGAACTCTTCGACCACACGATCCAGATCACCGGACAGCGGCACGCCGATACGGCCCAGCGCTGCCAGCTCACCGGCATCCGCGCCAACCAGCGTGCTGTCGGGACGATCGACCGCCGCCGTCAGACCGGCGCCCGGCGTCTGCTGCACCGCTTCAATCAGGGTCTTGCCCATGCGCCCGGCGGCGCCCATCACTGCAATACGTCGCATGCCGACTCCTTACAAATCGCCGAAGAAACGCTTCACACCGTCGAACCAACCGGTGGTTTTCGGCGAGTGGCTGTTGTCGTCGGCCAGGGAACTGCGGAATTCTTCCAGCAGTTCACGCTGACGACGGTTGAGGTTGACCGGCGTTTCCACAGCGACACGGCACATCAGGTCGCCGGCACCGCCGCCACGCACTGGCGCAACGCCTTTGCCGCGCACGCGGAACTGCTTGCCGGTCTGCGTGCCTTCGGGGATTTTCAGTTTGACGCGACCGTCGAGGGTCGGAATTTCCAGCTCGCCGCCCAGTGCAGCGTCGACGAAGCTGATCGGCACTTCGCAGAACAGATGCTTGCCGTCACGCTGGAAGATGTCGTGTTCACGCACGTTGATCACAACGTACAGGTCGCCAGTCGGCCCGCCCTGGGTACCCGCCTCGCCTTCGCCGGACAGACGAATGCGGTCGCCAGTATCAACACCGGCAGGCACTTTGACCGACAGGGTTTTGTACTCTTCGACACGACCGTCGCCGTGGCAGGAGTCGCACGGATCGGAAATGATCTTGCCCTGGCCATGGCAGCGCGGGCAGGTCTGCTGCACCGAGAAGAAGCCCTGCTGCATGCGCACCTGACCGATGCCGCCGCAGGTCGGGCACGTCGTCGGCGACGAGCCTTTCTTGGCGCCGGAACCATCGCACGGCTTGCAGTTGACCAGTGTCGGAACGCGGATATTCACCGACGTGCCGCGCACCGCTTCTTCCAGATTCAATTCCAGGGTGTAGCGCAGATCGCTGCCACGCTGGGCGCCGCCACGGGCACCGCCGCGACCGCCACCGAAGAAATCACTGAAGACATCGCCGAAGATGTCCGAGAAGTTCTGGCCACCGAAACCGGCACCGCCGCCGCCCATGCTCGGATCGACGCCGGCATGACCGTACTGATCGTATGCCGCGCGCTTGCTGGCGTCGGACAACACTTCATAGGCCTCGTTGGCCTCTTTGAATGCTTCTTCCGAAGCTTTGTCGCCGGGATTACGGTCGGGGTGGTGCTTCATGGCCAGACGGCGATAGGCCTTCTTCAGGTCCGCTTCGCTCGTGCCCCGCTCGACACCCAATACTTCGTAATAGTCACGCTTTGCCATAAGTTCTTTGCACTCTTAAGGACGTTCGGCAAACCCCTCCTGAGCCTCGCCAAACTCGTTGAGCCCCCATTAAGGCCCGGACCCAACTCACGTCAATTCAACGATCCTGGTCTTGATTGATGCGGTATCTGCGGCGCGAAAAGCAGGAGCATTCCCGGCCATACCGCCAGCATCCGAACGGTGTCGCATGCTGTAAAAATTCACGTATTCCAGATACGCCAACGCGGGAGGCAAGCTCCCGCGCGGCGACATCCTACCAGTCACCGCCGCAAGGCAGTCAACCGGGCGACCAACAACTTACTTGTGGTCTTTGACTTCTTCGAACTCGGCGTCGACAACATCGTCAGCCTTCTCAGCCGATTCGCCTTGCGGGGCCGCGCCATCAGCTGGCTGAGCCTGTTCGGCGTACATCTTCTGAGCAACCGGAGCGGAGACTTTCGACAGCTCTTCAACCTTGGCTTCGATGGCAGCCTTGTCGTCGCCTTTGACGGCGGCTTCCAGCGCAACCACAGCAGCTTCGATTGCAGTCTTCTCTTCGGCGGTGACCTTGTCGCCCGCGTCAGCGATCATCTTGCGAGTCGAGTGCACCAGTGCGTCACCCTGGTTACGGGCAGCGGCCAGCTCTTCGAACTTGCGGTCTTCCTCGGCATTCGCCTCGGCGTCACGCACCATGCGCTCGATTTCTTCGTCGGACAGACCGGAGTTGGCCTTGATCACGATCGACTGGGTCTTGCCGGTAGCCTTGTCTTTCGCGCCGACGTGCAGGATGCCGTTGGCGTCGATGTCGAAGGTCACTTCGATCTGCGGCACGCCACGTGGAGCTGGTGGAATGTCGGCCAGGTCGAACTTGCCCAGCGATTTGTTCTGTGCGGCTTGCTTGCGCTCACCTTGCAGAACGTGAATGGTCACAGCGCCCTGGTTGTCGTCGGCAGTCGAGAACACTTGCGATTTCTTGGTAGGAATCGTGGTGTTTTTCTCGATCAGCGCGGTCATCACGCCACCCATGGTTTCGATACCCAGGGTCAGCGGGCTGACGTCGAGCAGCAGGACGTCTTTCACGTCACCGGCCAGAACAGCGCCCTGAATCGCAGCACCCATGGCAACAGCTTCGTCCGGGTTGACGTCTTTACGCGCTTCTTTACCGAAGAAATCGGTAACCAGCTTCTGTACCAGCGGCATACGAGTCTGACCACCGACCAGAATCACGTCGTTGATCGCGCTGACGTCGATACCGGCGTCTTTCATGGCAATGCGGCAAGGTTCGATGGTGCGCTGAACCAGGTCTTCAACCAGTGCTTCGAGCTTGGCACGCGAGATCTTCACGTTCAGGTGCTTAGGACCGGTCGCGTCTGCAGTGATGTACGGCAGGTTGACGTCGGTCGACTGAGCGGACGACAGCTCGATCTTGGCTTTCTCAGCGGCTTCTTTCAGGCGCTGCATCGCCAGCGGGTCACCTTTGAGGTTCATGCCGCTTTCTTTCTTGAATTCGTCAACGAGGTAGTCGATCAGACGAATGTCGAAGTCTTCACCGCCGAGGAAGGTGTCACCGTTGGTGGCCAACACTTCGAACTGGTGCTCGCCGTCAACTTCAGCGATTTCGATAACGGATACGTCGAAGGTGCCGCCACCCAGGTCATAAACGATCACGGTGTGATCGCCTTTGGCCTTGTCCATACCGTAAGCCAGAGCAGCTGCGGTTGGCTCGTTGATGATACGTTTTACGTCCAGACCAGCGATGCGGCCGGCGTCTTTGGTGGCCTGACGCTGGCTGTCGTTGAAGTAGGCCGGAACGGTGATCACCGCTTCGGTCACTGCCTCGCCGAGGTAGTCTTCGGCGGTCTTCTTCATCTTCTTCAGAATTTCAGCCGAGATCTGTGGCGGTGCCATTTTCTGGCCGTTCACTTCTACCCAGGCGTCGTTGTTGTCAGCCTTGACGATCTTGTAAGGGACCATCTGGATGTCTTTCTGCACAACTTCTTCGTCGAAACGACGACCGATCAGACGCTTTACTGCGTACAGGGTGTTGTGCGGGTTGGTTACAGCCTGACGCTTGGCCGACTGACCTACCAGAATTTCGCCATCGTTGGCGTAAGCGATGATCGACGGCGTGGTACGCGCGCCTTCAGCGTTTTCAATAACTTTGGCTTTGCCGTTTTCCAGCACGGAGACGCAGGAGTTGGTAGTCCCCAGGTCGATACCGATAATTTTGCCCATGTTCACTCTCCCGAAACTTTGGATTTTGTTGCCGCAGCAGTGGTGGCTGACTGCGGTAGCACTTAAACGCTTGACTTCTAAATGGGGGCCTTGCGGCTAATTTCAAGCCTGCTCGTCAATCGAAGGCGAAACCGGTGCCGGCGCCTTGCTGACCACGACCATCGCCGGGCGCAGCAGGCGACCATTGAGCTGGTAGCCCTTCTGGAAAACCTTCAACACGCTGTTCGGCTCGACGTCGGCACTTTCCTGCATGGCCATCGCCTGATGGTGAACGGCGTTGAACGGTTCGCCATGCGGATCGATCGCTTCAAGCTGGTAGCGCTTGAGGGTGTCGTGGAACATTTTCAGGGTCAGCTCGATACCTTCGCGCATCGGGCGGATGCTTTCGTCGTCCGGGCTCGACAGCTCAAGGCCGCGCTCCAGGCTGTCGACGATCGGCAGCAGGTCGCTGGCGAATTTTTCCAGGGCAAACTTGTGCGCCTTCTCGACGTCCTGCTCGGCACGGCGGCGAACGTTCTGCAGATCGGCAGCAACACGCAGAGACTGATCCTGCGCGGCGGCCAATTGCTCTTCGAGCACTTGCACACGGGTCGCCAGGTCGTCACCCGAACCTTCGGGCGCCTGATTGGCATCTGGGTTTTGCGTATCTACTGTCTGTTCGTCAGCCATAGAATTCTCCTTTCAATTTCGTCCGCGAGCCTGACTCGCGCTTCTGCCCCGATATATGGGGCCGCAAAATCAGGCTTCAAGGGCTGAAAACAATTGTCCCTACAAAAAAGTGCTGAATACTCATTCTTGAATGCGCTAAGAAAACTCTCTGATCAAGCAAATCGAGCTAAGGGCGGGCATTGTCAGGCCTGAACAAAACACTGTATAAATAACCAGACCTCAAGCCTGGGAGCTGCCTTTATGCTGGTGCACCTGTCCGTACATAACTACGCCATCGTTGAACATCTCGATCTCGAACTTGATCGCGGGATGAGCGTGATCACAGGGGAAACCGGCGCCGGCAAGTCGATCATGCTCGACGCCCTGGGCCTCACCCTGGGTGATCGCGCCGACAGCGGCGTGGTTCGCCCGGGCGCTGACAAAGCCGACATTCTTGCCACCTTCGATCTTGCTGATATCCCCGAAGCCAGCGCCTGGCTGGCCGAGCGCGATCTGGAAAACGACGGGCCGTGCATCCTGCGCCGGGTCATCACCTCGGAAGGTCGTTCGCGCGGTTATATCAACGGCACGCCCTGCCCGCTTGGCGACCTCAAAGCCCTCGGCGAGCTGCTGATCGATATCCACAGCCAGCACGAACATCAGTCGCTGTTGAAGACCGACACCCATCGCCGCCTGCTCGACGAATACGCCGGCGCGACCGATCTGGCGCGTCAGGTGCAACTGGCCGCACAGCGCTGGCGCCAGACTCGCCAGGAACTGGAGCGCCTTTCCAACTCTGGCGACGAACAACGCGCACGCCATCAACTGCTCAGCTATCAGCTCGAAGAACTGGAAAACCTCGGTCTCGGCGAAAACGAACTGGAGCAACTGGAGCAGGAACACAAGAACCTGACCAACGCCGAAACCTTGCTGGGCATTTGCCGGCAAGTGGTCGAGCAATGCAGCGAAAGCGACTCCGGCAATGTGCTGAATGCGCTGACCGCCAGCCTCAATCGTCTGTCCAGCGTGAACAGTTCGGTGGGTGCGCTGGGTGAAGCCAGCAGTCTGCTGACCAGCGCGCAGATTCAGGTGGAAGAAGCAGTCGGCGAACTCAACCGTTTCCTCGATAACTTCGATGCCGACCCGGCTCGGCTGCAATACCTGGAAGAACGTCTCGACGCGATCTACACCCTGGCGCGCAAACACCGGATTCAGCCGACCGAAGTCGGCGAGATGCAGCAGAAGCTGCTGGATGAAATCGAAACCCTCAACGCCAATGATGAATCCGTCGAGCGCCTGGGTGAAGAACTGGCGTCCTACGCCCGCCACTACCAAGAGAAAGCCCGCGAGCTGAGCGACCTTCGTCATCAGGCGGCCCGCAGTCTCGCCAGTGCGGTGGAGCAGGAAATCCAGCGCCTGGGCATGCCCGGCGGCCGCTTTTCCATCGAACTGAAAGCCAACAGCAGCGACGAGTTGCTGCCGAACGGGCTGGAACAGGTCGAACTGCTGGTCAGTGCCAACCCCGGCCAACCGCTCAAGGCGCTGGCAAAAGTCGCCTCCGGTGGTGAGCTGTCGCGGATCAGTCTGGCGATTCAGGTCATTACCGCCCAGACCTCCCGCGTGCCGACCCTGGTGTTCGACGAAGTTGACGTAGGTATTGGCGGCCCGACTGCCGAGATTGTCGGCCAGTTACTGCGCCGCCTCGGTGATCGCGGCCAGGTCCTGACCGTGACGCACTTGCCGCAAGTGGCGGCGCAAGGGCATCAACATCTGTTCGTGCACAAGGTTCGCGACGAGAAGGCGACTCACACCGCTGTCGCGAAGCTGACAAAGAACGAGCGCATCGAAGAAGTCGCGCGCATGCTCGGCGGCATCGATCTGACCAAGGAATCCCTGGCTCATGCGAAAAAAATGGTGGTGACCGCCAAGGCGTAACAAATAGCAGAAAGCACGAAGGCGACCCTTGGGTCGCCTTCGTTCGTTTCGCGAATGTGAAATTCGCGCGACATGCTTACTTTTTCTTGCGTACGTACAGCACCAGGTTGTGATCAACCATCTCGAAGCCATGCTTCTCGACGATCGATTTCTGAAGCTTTTCGATTTCTTCGTCGAAGAATTCGATCACTTCACCCGATTCCACGTTGACCATATGGTCGTGGTGGCCACCGTCAGCCAGTTCGAAGACCGCGTGGCCGCCGTCGAAGTTGTGGCGGACCACGAGGCCGGCCGCTTCGAACTGGGTCAGTACACGGTAAACCGTGGCCAGACCGACGTCCTCACCAGCTTCCATCAACGCCTTGTAGACGTCCTCGGCACTCATGTGACGCTGCTCGGTAGAGTCGAGCATTTGCAGGATCTTGACCCGTGGCAGGGTCACTTTGAGGCCGGCTTTGCGTAGTTCGCTATTTTCAACCATGGTCAGCTTTCTCGCGATGCTGCTTCGCAGCTTCTCTTAATGCGGGTATGATCGGCGTTTACGTTGTCCCAGCCAAGATAGTGGAAGTCGCCCACCGATGCAAAACACCAAGCTCTTGCTAACCAGTTTCACCTTTGTGGGACTGCTCGCACTCGCCGGTTGTTCATTCCCCGGGGTTTACAAAATCGACATCCAGCAGGGCAATGTCGTCACGCAGGACATGATAGACCAGTTACGCCCGGGAATGACCCGGCCGCAAGTACGGTTTATCATGGGCAACCCTCTGCTTGCCGACACGTTCCATGCCGATCGCTGGGATTATCTGTACAGCCTGCAACCGGGTGGCGGTGAACGCCAGCAGGAACGAATCAGCGTTATCTTCAATTCCAACGACCAGCTTGTCAGCCTGTCCGGTGACTTCATGCCCGGCGTGAGCCGTGACGAAGCCATTCTCGGCAAGGACAGCGGTACTACCGTGACCGCGCCGGCTGAAAACGCCGACAAGCCAGAAGCTGAGAAGCCAGCCAAACCAGGCTCCTTGCTGGATCAAATCCAGAAGGACGTCGATGGTGTGGAAACCGTACCGGTTCCGACACCAGAGCCGCTGGACACCTCGCCGCAGTAATAGGCGAGGCAATAAAAAACCCGGACATTCCGGGTTTTTTATTGCCTGCCGTTTGGTCTGATCAAGAATTGCGTGCTTTGGCCTGGGCAGCCTTGGCCGCGCGCAAACGTCGAACTTCTTTGGGATCAGCCAGCAGCGGTCGATAAATTTCAATGCGATCGCCCGCCTGTACAGGGCGAGAATCCGCGTCAGCCACGACCTTGCCAAAAATCCCCAGCGGACACTCCGCCAGATTCAACTCAGGAAACTCTGCCGCGATGCCCGATGCGTGCACCGCCGCCCGAACGCTAGCGCCTTCAGCCACGCTGATCGCACGCAGAACCTGGCGATCAACCGCTGCGTACACGACTTCTATCTCGATCACCGGCTTAACCATGCATCTGCTTGGCGCGCTGGCAGAAAGCATCCACCAGCTGGTTAGCCGCCTGATTGAACAGCGGGCCCAACGTAGCGCGTACCAGCGGCCCGGCATAATCGAACGACAGATCCAGACTGATCTTGCAGGCCTTTTCGTTCAGCGCCTTGAATACCCAGATGCCGTGCAACTGAGTGAACGGGCCTTCTTCGAGATTCATCTCGATCGACTGCCCCGGCACCAGCGTATTGCGCGTGACGAAATGCTGACTGAGGCCGCCCTTCGCTACGCCGACACTGGCGCGCATGTGTTCCGGGGAGCTTTCCAGCACTTCAGCCTCCGAACACCACGGCAGAAACTCCGGGTACCGCGCGACATCGTTGACCAGGTCGTAGAGAAATTGCGCCGGGTACGGCAGGAGCGCGGATCGTTGGATATGTGTCGTCATGTAAGCGTTACTTCCAGAGCTGAGCGGCAAAGACTACAAGAATGCCGATAGGCGCCACGTAGCGCATCAAGAACAGGGACAGGGCAAATAGAACCGGGTTACGGATGGACAATTCATCCCGCACCGCTTCACGCCCCATTACCCATCCCGCGAACAGCACGAAACACAAGCCACCAAGGGGCAACATGATCCGCGAGGTGAAGAAATCGATCACGCCGAAGAAGTCGAGACCGCTCTGCGCACCCCATTGATAGAGGCTGAACGCCCCGCCTTCGTTCACGAAAAACTTGGCTTCCTTCCAGATATTGAAAGAAAACACCGTGCCCAGACCAACGAACCAGCAGGTGAACGCAAGCCAGAACGTCACCCAGATGCGGCTGATTTTAGTGCGTTCAACCAGGTAAGCCACCATCGGTTCGAGTAGCGAAATAGCCGAACTCCAGGCAGCCACCGCGACCAGCACAAAGAACACCACGCCCATCAACTGGCCGAAAAAGACGTTACCAAAAGCAAACGGCAGGCTGACGAACATTAGCCCCGGGCCTTCGCTTGGGTTCAAGCCAGCAGCAAATACAATTGGAAACAATGCCAGACCAGCCACCAGCGACACGAAGGTATCCAGCAGCGCAACGCCGACCACCGTGCCCGACAGCGAGGTGTTCTTCGGCATGTAGGCGCCGTAGATCATGATCGAACCAACGCCGACGCTCAGCGAGAAGAACGCGTGCCCCATCGCCGGCAGCAGGCCGTCGAGGACTTTTTCCGGGTGGAAGTCGAACATGAAATGCACGCCTTCCATGAAATGCCCGGTGGTCATGCTGTAGCCCAGCAGCACCAGAATCATCACGAACAGCAGCGGCATCATGATCCGCAGGCTGCGTTCAAGCCCGGCGACCACGCCTTTGGCGATCACGAAGGCCGACAGCAGCATGAAAATCGTGTGCCAAAGTGTCAGGCGCCATGGATTGGAGATGACATTGCCGAAATAGGCGCCGACCTGATCAGCCGTCGCGCCCTGGAAATCGCCACGACCCATGTCGACGATGTAGTCCAGCGACCAGCCGCCGACCACACTGTAGAAAGACAGGATCAGCAGGGCCGTGATCATCCCGGCAAACGCGCCCCACGACCATTTGGCCGAGTGCCCCGCCTCCAGCGCCAGCACCTTCAAGGCGTTCGCCGGACTTTGCCGGGCGCGCCGGCCGATCAGGGTTTCCGCGAGCATGACCGGGACACCGATGAGCGCGATGCACGCCAGGAACATCAGCACAAAGGCGCCGCCGCCGTAGACCCCGACCATGTAGGGGAACTTCCAGATACTACCCAGTCCCACGGCCGAACCGGTCGCGGCGAGTATGAATACCCAGCGGCTAGCCCAACTGCCGTGGACAGAAACCTTGTCTGTCGACATCGTTTATCACGCCCAAGCGTTAGAAAAAGAGGCCGCATTGTCCGGGATTCACTCAACCTGCTCAAGCACGCAGCAACACCGTAGCCGACAGCCGAACAACTCCATATAATGCCGCCCCTATGGCTAAACAGAAGAAACACCCAACAGGGACCATCGCGCAGAACAAAAAGGCGCGACACGATTACTTCATCGAGCACAAGTTCGAGGCTGGTCTGGTCCTGGCCGGCTGGGAAGTAAAAAGTCTGCGGGCGAGCAAGTTGCAGCTGGTCGACAGCTATGTGCTGCTCAAGGATGGCGAAGCATGGTTGCTCGGCAGCCACATCACGCCGTTGATGACCGCAAGCACTCACGTCATCGCCGACCCGGTGCGCACTCGCAAACTGCTGCTCAACCGCCGCGAGCTGGACAAGCTTGCCGCCGCCGTGCAGCAAAAGGGTTACGCCTGCGTCTGCCTGTCCTGGTACTGGAGCAAGCACATGGTCAAGTGCGAAATCGCTCTGGGCAAGGGCAAGAAGGAATACGACAAGCGCGACACCGAGCGCGAGCGCGATGCCGGGCGTGAATTACAGCGTGCGGTGCGCAACAAGGGCAAGGAAGATTAGTTTTCCACCCTGATCGTTCCCACGCTCTGCGTGGGAACGATCGTTTGCAGAACTAACTGACTACATCCCCTTGCGCCGCTCCGCCCGAGCCATGCGCTGCACCTCCTGACGCACCTCTTCCAGCACCTCCTGCACATACAAAATATGTCGGCTGGACACTTCCCGCGCCTGCTCGGCACGCCCTTCGATAATCGCCAGATACAATTCCCGATGCTGCGAGATCAGCATGTCGCGGGTTTCCGTGCGCTGTTTGTACATACCACCAATGTTGGTCACGACGTTGCGCTTGAGCAGATCGAACAGTCCGCGAATCGTATGCAGCAACACCGCGTTATGGCTGGCCTCGGCAATCGCCAGATGAAACTTCGCATCCGCCGCGCCCTCTTCCGCCCGGCTGACTTCTTCATGGCGCGAGTAGCAATCCTGCAACTCCTCGAACGCAGCGGTCAGGCGCTCGCGATCGACATCGGTAGCGCGCAATGCGGCGTAGTAGGCGCACGATGCCTCCAGGGTGTGCCGGAATTCGAGCAAATCACGTTGCGCTTCGGGATTGCTTTCAAGCAATTGCAGCAGCGGATCGCTGAACGTCGATCCGAGCCCCTCCACCACATAATTGCCGCCGCCCTGGCGACTGACCAGCAAACCTTTGGCCGCGAGTTTCTGAATCGCCTCGCGCAACGACGGGCGTGATACGCCAAATTGTTCGGCCAGCGTGCGCTCGGCCGGCAGCCGCTCGCCCGACTTCAGCGTGCCCTCGAGGATCATCCCCTCAAGGCGCTCGACAATATCGTCAGACAAACGGCGCTGACGTATCTGATCAAAGCCCATAACTCATTTCTCCACGATCCCGACCGCTCGCCGGGGTGTCTATTCTGGCCTATCCGCGCGCCGCCGACACCTGCCAGACACCACTTCGCCAAAGCGGATCAGTTGCCCTCTGCACCGCATCTTCGACGAAAGTTTCAGAGCGGCAAATTGACACACCGCCACCAAGGCTTTTACCCTAGCCGACAGTGCTTGTAAATTGGTCTTACCAATTATCCAAGATTACTCACAGTGCCTGACCAACAACAATTAGGGGCCACCCCACCATGCAAACCTGGCAACAGCTCTACAGTCCGCTCGGCAGCCTTGGCGTCTCCGCTCTCGCGGCCGTCATTCCCATCGTGTTCTTCTTTCTCGCCCTGGCGGTGTTCCGCCTCAAAGGCCATGTGGCCGGCAGCATCACCCTCGCGCTTTCGATTGCCGTGGCGATTTTCGCCTTCCAGATGCCAGTGGACATGGCCTTCGCCGCCGCTGGTTACGGTTTCGCTTATGGCCTGTGGCCGATTGCCTGGATCATTGTCGCGGCGGTGTTCCTCTACAAACTGACGGTGAAAAGCGGTCAGTTCGAGGTCATCCGCAGCTCGGTCCTGTCGATCACCGATGACCAGCGCTTGCAGGTGTTGCTGATCGGTTTCTGCTTCGGCGCCTTTCTGGAAGGTGCCGCCGGTTTCGGCGCGCCGGTAGCTATTACTGCCGCACTCCTTGTAGGACTGGGCTTCAACCCGCTGTACGCCGCCGGCTTGTGCCTGATTGCCAACACTGCGCCGGTAGCGTTCGGCGCGCTGGGGATTCCGATCATCGTGGCGGGACAGGTCACTGGCATCGACGCCTTCAAGATCGGCGCCATGACCGGTCGCCAGCTGCCACTGCTGTCGCTGTTCGTGCCGTTCTGGCTGGTGTTCATGATGGACGGCCTGCGCGGCGTGCGCGAAACCTGGCCGGCCGCGCTGGTGGCAGGCTTGAGTTTCGCCATCACCCAATACTTCACTTCCAACTTCATCGGTCCGGAACTGCCGGACATCACTTCGGCGCTGGCCAGCCTGATTTCCCTGACCCTGTTCCTCAAGGTCTGGCAACCACGTCGCGCCGCCGGCCAGCACATCGTTGGTGCCGTATCCGCTTCGGTGGTCAGCGCCAGCGTCGGAGGTTTCGGCCAGAAGCGCACCACCGTCGCTTCGCCCTACAGCCTCGGGGAAATTTTCAAGGCGTGGTCGCCGTTCCTGATCCTCACTGTGCTGGTGACGATCTGGACGCTGAAGCCTTTCAAAGCGATGTTCGCTGCCGGCGGCTCAATGTACAGCTGGGTGTTCAACTTCGCGATTCCGCACCTTGATCAACTGGTGATCAAGACTGCGCCAATCGTGACCAACCCGACCGCGATTCCAGCGGTGTTCAAACTCGACCCGATTTCCGCCACCGGAACCGCGATTTTCTTCTCCGCGCTGATTTCGATGCTGGTGCTGAAGATCAACTTCAAAACTGGTCTGACCATTTTGAAAGAGACCTTCTACGAACTGCGCTGGCCAATCCTGTCGATCGGCATGGTGCTGGCGTTCGCCTTCGTCACCAACTACTCCGGCATGTCGTCGACCATGGCCCTGGTGCTGGCGGGTACTGGCGCCGCGTTCCCGTTCTTCTCGCCGTTCCTCGGTTGGCTGGGCGTGTTCCTCACCGGCTCGGATACTTCGTCGAACGCGCTGTTCAGTTCGTTGCAAGCGACCACCGCCCACCAGATCGGCGTCAACGACACCTTGCTGGTGGCGGCCAATACCAGCGGCGGCGTGACCGGCAAGATGATCTCGCCGCAATCGATCGCCGTGGCCTGCGCCGCGACCGGTCTGGTCGGCAAGGAATCGGATCTGTTCCGCTTCACCCTCAAGCACAGCCTATTCTTTGCAACGATTGTCGGTTTGATCACCCTGGCTCAGGCCTACTGGTTCACCGGCATGCTGGTGCACTAAACCTACAAGAAAGACGGAAATAACCGACGCCGGCCCGTGATCCGGCGTCAGCAATTCACCACCGGGTCTGTAAGGCTGCTGAAAGCAATGCGCTTTATATTCGGCAGCCGCAGCAGACGGATAACCGGGCCCACCCGGAGACACGCCTGATGAGCGAGCTTTTTTACAACGCTGTGCCGAACGCGACCCGCGTGGCACCGCCACTGCCCGAACCTCGGCAATACCCCAGCGAGAAACCGTCGCGGGTCTACCTTTTCGGCACGTGTGTGGTCGACCTGTTCTACCCCGAAGCCGGGATGGACGCGATCCATCTGCTGGAGCGCGAAGGGATCCGGGTCGAGTATCCGCAAGGGCAGAGCTGCTGCGGCCAACCGGCCTACACCTCGGGTTACACCGAGCAGGCGCGGACGGTAGCGCGCTCGCAACTGGCGTTGTTTGCCGGCGATTATCCGGTGGTGGTGCCGTCGGGTTCCTGCGCCGGCATGCTGCGCGAGCATTACGCCGACTTGTTCAAGGACGAGCCGGAAACGTTGAAACAGGTGCAGGCCCTTGCGGCGCGCACTTATGAACTGGCCGAGTTTCTGCTGTTCGTCTGCAAGGTGCAGCTCAAGGACAGCGGCGAACCGGTGAAAGTCGCGCTGCACACCTCGTGTTCGGCACGCCGCGAAATGAACACCCACCTGCACGGCCGCGAGTTGTTGGCGCAGTTGAGCAATGTGGAGCGGGTCAATCACGACCACGAAAGCGAATGCTGTGGCTTCGGTGGGACATTCAGCGTCCGTATGCCAGACATTTCCGGCGCGATGGTGGCTGACAAGACCCGCGCGCTGAAGGAGTCCGGCGCCCACAAGGTACTGAGTGCCGACTGCGGCTGTTTGATGAACATCAACGGCGCGCTGGAGAAACAGCAGGAAGCGTTACGCGGGCAACATCTGGCGAGCTTCCTCTGGCAGCGAACCGGAGGTGCACAATGAGCGCCTCCACGATTATTCCTACGGTCGCCGTAGAAGAAGATTTCCGCACCCGGGCACACAATGCCTTGGGTGATCAGCAGCTGCGGAACAACTTCCGCACTGCCATGGATTCACTGATGACCAAGCGGGCAGCGGCTTTCAGCGATGCCCACGAAAGAGAACACTTGCGCGCACTGGGCAATTCGATCAAGGCCCGCGCGCTGTCCAAGTTGCCCGACCTGCTCGAGCAACTGGAACAGAACCTGACCCGCAACGGTGTGACAGTGCACTGGGCGGAAACGGTGGACGAAGCCAATGGCATCGTCTTATCGATCATCCGTGCTCACGAGGCGCGGCAAGTGATCAAGGGCAAATCGATGGTCAGCGAAGAGATGGAGATGAACCATTTCCTCGAGGCTCGGGACATTGAATGTCTGGAGTCCGACATGGGGGAGTACATCGTCCAGCTCGACCACGAGAAGCCTTCACACATCATTATGCCGGCGATCCACAAGAATGCCGGTCAGGTCGCGTCCTTGTTCCACGACAAACTTGGCGTGGAATACACCAAGGACGTTGACCAACTCATTCAGATCGGTCGCAGGGTCCTGCGGCAGAAATTCTTCGAAGCCGACATCGGCGTCTCCGGCGTCAACTTCGCCGTGGCCGAAACCGGCACCCTGCTGCTGGTGGAAAACGAAGGCAACGGGCGCATGACCACCACCGTTCCCCCGGTGCACATCGCCGTCACCGGCATCGAAAAAGTCGTGGAAAACCTGCGCGACGTGGTGCCGCTGCTGTCACTGCTGACGCGCTCGGCGCTGGGCATTCCGATCACCACCTACGTCAACATGATCTCCGGCCCGCGCAAGGAACATGAACTCGATGGCCCGCAGGAAGTGCATCTGGTGCTGCTCGACAACGGTCGCAGCCAAGCCTTCGCCGACAGTGAATTGCGCCAGACCCTGAACTGCATCCGCTGCGGCGCCTGCATGAATCATTGTCCGGTATACACCCGAGTGGGCGGCCACACCTATGGCGAGGTCTACCCAGGCCCGATCGGCAAGATCATCACCCCGCATATGGTCGGCCTGGCCAAGGTTCCGGACCACCCGAGCGCGTCCTCCCTGTGCGGCGCCTGCGGTGAAGTCTGCCCGGTGAAGATACCGATCCCGGCGATCCTGCGCCGTCTGCGCGAGGAAAACGTCAAAGCCCCGGACGCACCGAATCAGGTGATGCGCGGCCAGGGCAGCAAATATTCGCGCAAGGAGCGCTTCATCTGGAACGCCTGGGCCAGACTCAACAGCTCGCCGACGCTGTACCGCTTGTTCGCTTTTTTCGCCACGCGCCTGCGCGCCCTTACGCCGAGCAATGTCGGCCCATGGACGCAAAATCACAGCGCGCCAAAACCGGCCGCGCGTTCGTTGCATGACATGGCCCGCGAGCATCTGGCCAAACAGGGAGAGCGTCGATGAGCGCCAAGCAAAATATCCTCGGCAAGCTGCGGAAAAGTCTGACCGGCACCACGCCAATTGCCGACAACTTCGATGTCGATCTGGTCACCCAGCCCTACACCTACAGCGCCGAGCAACGCATCCCGCAACTGCGCAAACTGATGGAGGCGGTGCACACCGAAATCCACCTGACCTCGGGCGCCGAGTGGCCGGCATTACTGGCGCAACTGCTGCGTGACCGCCAGTTGCCGAGCCTGCTGATCGCACCGACCACACCGCACGGGCAACGCATCGCACAGCACTGGGCGAACAATCCCGAGCTGCCTGCACTGAAATCCTACAACCGGCCAATGGAAGCGTGGAAAGCCGAGCTGTTCAACGACACCCCGGCCAGCCTTACCGGCACCCTCGGTGCCATCGCCGCGACCGGCAGCCTGATTCTCTGGCCAACCCGTGAAGAACCGCGTTTGATGAGCCTGGTGCCACCGGTGCACTTCGCCCTGCTCAAGGCCAGCGAAATCCGCGACAACTTCTATCAGGTGCAACAGGAATTCGAATGGGCGCAAGGCATGCCGACCAACGCGCTGCTGGTCTCCGGCCCGTCGAAGACTGCCGATATTGAACAGGTCCTGGCGTATGGCGCGCATGGCCCGAAAGATCTGGTCGTGCTGATTCTGGAGGATAAATGAGTCTTCCTGCCGCTTTCCTGCGTGATGCCGAGCAACTGATTCCAGCAGACCGGCGTTTCGACGACCCGCTGTCGACTCTGGCCTTCGGCACCGACGCCAGTTTCTATCGACTGATCCCGAAACTGGTGATCCGCGTCGAGTCTGAAGACGAAGTGGTGGCGCTGCTGCAACTGGCCCAGCGCGACAAGGTGCCGGTGACCTTCCGCGCCGCCGGCACCAGCCTGTCCGGGCAGGCGATCAGCGACTCGGTGCTGATCGTGCTTGGGGATAACTGGAACGCCCGCGAGATTCGCGGCCAAGGCACGCAGATCCGCCTGCAACCGGGCGTGATCGGCGCGCAGGCCAACGCCTGGCTGGCGCCGTTCGGACGCAAGATCGGCCCGGACCCGGCGTCGATCAATGCCTGCAAGATCGGCGGCATCGTCGCCAACAACGCCAGCGGCATGTGCTGCGGCACCGCGCAGAATACCTATCACACCCTGGCCGGAATTCGCTTGGTGCTGGCCGACGGCACGCGCCTCGACAGCGAAGACCCTGCCAGCGTCGCGGCATTTCGCTCCAGCCACGGCGACCTGCTCGAACGCTTGGCGACTTTAGGTCGCGAGACCCGCGCCAACGCCGAGCTGGCCGCGAGAATTCGCCACAAATACCGTCTGAAAAATACCACCGGCCTGTCGCTCAACGCCCTGGTGGATTTCGACGAGCCTGTGGATATCCTGAGCCACCTGCTGGTCGGCTCCGAAGGCACGCTCGGCTTCATCAGCGCGGTGACTTACGACACCGTCATCGATCACCCGAACAAGGCCTCGGCGCTGATCGTGTTCCCCGATGTCGAGACCTGCTGCAACGCGGTCACCGTGCTGAAAAGCCAACCGGTGTCAGCGGTGGAGTTGCTTGACCGACGCAGTCTGCGCTCGGTGCAGGACAAAAAAGGCATGCCCGCTTTCGTACAGCTGCTGTCGGAAAATGCCTGCGCGCTGCTCATCGAATCCCGCGCGGCGTCATCGACATTGCTGCAGGAACAACTGGCGCAAATCATGGCGTCCCTGCGCGATTTCCCCGTTGAGAAGCAGGTCGACTTCACTGAAGACCCGGTGGAAAACGCCCGCCTCTGGGCCATCCGCAAAGACACCTTCCCCGCCGTCGGCGCCGTGCGCAAAACCGGCACCACAGTGATCATCGAAGACGTGACCTTCCCGGTCGAACAACTGGCCATCGGCGTCAATCGCCTGATCGAGCTGTTCGACAAACATGCCTACGACGAAGCGATCCTTTTCGGACACGCACTGGAAGGCAATCTGCACTTCGTCTTCACCCAAGGCTTCAACAGCCCGGCAGAAATCGCACGCTACCAAGCGTTCATGGACGATGTCGCGCAACTGGTCGCCGTGGAGTTCGGCGGCTCGCTGAAGGCCGAACACGGCACCGGCCGCAACATGGCGCCGTTCGTGGAACTGGAATGGGGCAGCGACGCCTATCAACTGATGTGGCAGCTTAAACGCCTGCTCGACCCCAACGGCATTCTCAATCCGGACGTGGTGCTCAGCGAAGATCCGCAGATCCATCTCAAGCACCTGAAACCGCTGCCGGCCGCTGACGAGATTGTGGATAAGTGCATCGAGTGCGGTTTTTGCGAACCGGTCTGCCCATCGAAAGGCCTGACCTTGAGCCCGCGCCAGCGCATCGTCATCTGGCGCGATATCCAGGCGAAAAAGCGCGCCGGCGTCGACACCACCGAACTGGAAAAAGCCTACGACTATCAAGGCATCGACACCTGCGCCGCAACCGGTCTGTGCGCGCAACGCTGCCCTGTAGGCATCAACACCGCCGAACTGGTGAAAAAGCTCCGTGGCCGACACGCCACGCATCAGAAAACCGCTGACTGGATCGAAGGAAATTTCGCCAAAACCCTGCAAGGCGCACGCTTCACGCTGCACGTCGCCAACGGCGCGCGAATGATGCTCGGCGCACCGCGTCTGGCGAAGTTGTCGGCGACGCTGACGCGCTTGTCCAAAGGCCAGGTGCCGTTGTGGACCAACGCCATGCCCCAACCGGAAAAAGCCATTCGCTTCAGCCCGAGCGTTTCCGACCAGCGCCCGCGCGTGGTTTATCTGGCTGCTTGCGTATCGCGGGTCATGGGCCCGGCGGCGGGTGACAAAGAACAGATGTCGCTGTACGACAAAACCCGTGGCCTGCTGGAAAAGGCCGGTTACCAGGTAGTCTTTCCCGACAACCAGGACAACCTCTGCTGCGGTCAGCCGTTCGCCTCCAAGGGCTACGCCGAACAGGCCGAGCACAAACGTCAGGAGCTGATCAGCGCCCTGCTCCACGCCAGTCGCGGCGGCCTTGACCCGATCTATTGCGACACCAGCCCGTGTACGTTACGGCTGGTTCAGGACATCGGCGAAACACGACTGGATCTGTACGATCCGGTGCGCTTCATCCGTACGCATCTGCTGGATCGTCTGGACTTCACACCCCAGGAAGCGCCGATTGCCGTGCACGTGACCTGCAGCACTCAACACTTGGGCGAAAGCCAGGCGCTGATCGATCTGGCGCGCAAATGCAGCAACACCGTGGTGATTCCCGAAGGCATACATTGCTGCGGATTTGCCGGCGACAAAGGCTTCACCACACCGGAGCTGAACAGCCATTCGCTGCGCACGCTCAAGGACGCCGTGCAGCACTGCAGCGAGGGCATTTCCACCAGCCGCACGTGCGAAATCGGCCTGACCCAGCACGGTGGCATCGACTACCACGGGCTGGTTTATCTGGTGGATCGGGTGACACAGGCCAAAGTCTGCTGAACAAAAATCAGAACCCTTGAGCGAGGCGGTAGTCCACTGCACATGCCCCGGACCATTCGGGGCCTGTTCAACGGTCAGCGAAGTCTGAACCCTCAGTTCAAGGAGATACACATGAACCGCTCTGTAATGTTAGGTCTGTTTGTCACTGCCTCGATGATGGCGTCCACTTCGTTCGCTGCTGAAAAACCCGCCGATTTGTGCGATGCCAATCTGCAGAGAATCGATAGCGCCAAGACTCAATACCAGACGTCACCGGATCTGAATGCGCGCGTCTCGGCCAGTGTCAGCAAAGCCCGCGCCCTGAAAGCACAAGGCAAGATTGACGACTGCCTCGCTGAAACCCAGCAAACTCTGCTGGACATTCAAAACGCTACCGGTGACACCAAAAAATGATTCATGCGCCGACCTCTTACAGGTCGGCTGCATCGACCCCTGGTCGACCGATCTGGCCATTTGACATTCGTTGCAAATAAAACCGAATTCCTGCGCAGCGAAGCGGTCAACCAGACAGGTCCTATACTGACCTCGCTTGTCTTGACCTCGGCATCGCGGCCAGACCGTCCGGCAGCACCGAGCCCCCATCGTTCAAGGAGATACCCATGAAGCATTCTGCAATTGCTGGATTGTTTATCACTGGTGCACTTCTGGCCTCGCCGGTGTTCGCGGCGGACAAAGACCTTTGTGCCGGGAATCTTCAAAGCATCAAAGACTTCGTCACCAGCCAGCCGTCCCTTCCTGAAAGCTCCATGAATAACATCAAGGAAGCACAGGAAAAAGCCACTGCGGCCCAGGCGTCCGGCAACGATAAGGAATGCATCGAGGTTACCAACGGCATCATCAGCAAGATGCAGATCCGTAACCCGACGCGTAACTGATGTACCGCAGGCCAACCTTCGGGTTGGCCTGCCAAGCGTTTTGACGTACACTGTGCACGCTTGTTGCCCGAACAGATTCACCGGGCAATGAGTTCGGGGCCGTTTAGGATTCGACGCCGGTTGCGAAACTCTAGGTGCATGCCGACTTGGTAACAGAAGTCGTAAATCCACTGTTGCAACTACTTATAGTTGCCAATGACGACCAATACGGTGTTGCTCTCGCTGCTTAATTGCAGCTGACAATGCTCCTGGTACCTTCGGGTCCAGCAATCATCAGGGGATGTCTGTAAACCCGAAATGATTGTCATATAGAACAGAATCGCCGTGCAGTACGTTGTGGACGAAGCGGCTAAAACTTACACAACTCGCCCAAAGCACCCTGCCCGTCGGGTCGCTGAGGGTTAACTTAATAGACACGGCTACGCATGTAGTACCGACAGCGGAGTACTGGCGGACGGGGGTTCAAATCCCCCCGGCTCCACCAACTCTCAACGACAAAGCCCGCCTAGTGCGGGCTTTGTCGCATCTGGGGTTAGTCGAATGGCCGCCCATTTCCTTCCCATTCTCAGGCCTTCCGGTGGCTGGGAATGTTCGACGCTTACTAAAAGGACGCTAGGGGCTGCGGCACTAATTAGGCTCATTCTCCAATTAAACGAAACCAGTTTGGCTGTAAGACGAGTGCGCTTGTGTGATAGCAAAACTACAGCCATCCCCTTACCATTCCGCGGCTGGCTGGAAGCCTCGCAGAGAAAACCGGTTCGCATGTGGAAACTCAACCTGCACAAGGAAGGCAATAAACCATGAGCTTCATCGAAACGATCCAATCCAAGGAAGTCGATATCTACATATCGGCGTTCTTCACCATCCTCGGCCTGATTCTGGGAGCCATTCTGGATCGGGTACTCAAAGGCGATTCTCCACAATCCGCCAATCAGCCGGGCCATTCGGTAAACCTGACCTTCAATACGGTGGTCAATCCACCGCCGGGCGTAAACGCGGCCAGCACAAGCCAGGATATGACTCCGTTCATCTGCATGCTGCTGCTGGTTGCCGGACTCATTTATCTGTTTTTCAGGGTTGAAATACTCAACCTGCTTTCCTGGGTCACGCTGTTCACTATTTCCCTATGGGCTGGCGGAACCCTGCATAGCCTTTACCGGAGCTTCTTCGCGGGCATTAAGTGGGTCGTTGCGCTTTTGTTTTGCTTGGCATTTTGCGTGGCCGCGACGTATGTCACCGACGAAGCTTTTATGCCCACACAGGCGCCGCCAAATTTCCAGAACGGCCAGCGAATCATCAATGAGCAGGGACTGACGGGGATAAAGGAAAATTTCGTCTTGCTGGATATGCATTGGTTTTTGCTGCACCTGTCGGGCGTGATCCTGCTTATTTACACAAGTCTGCGGATGATGCTGTTTTCAACCTACTTCATCGTTGCGGGCGCACATGCCAATAACAACGGCACTCACGAACCATGGCTTTCCAGAAAAACCCGCAAGTACGCCAATCTGCGCAAAAACATCATCTTCATGCCCATCCTGCTGGTTCTCGCGTACCTGCTGACCTCGGGTCTTGCTTTCGACTGGTTCATCCACACCATGCCAAATCAGGTCAATGCGTTAATGAATACGGTGCTGTATGGGCGCTGATATTTCATCGTGCACTGAAGATCGACTGGCGGGACACCAACCCGGTTGGCAGAAGCGACATGAATTTTTCTTCACTGCGCCCAACCGGGACAGTCTGTAAAGTTCACTCGCTCATTCAAGAAACTACGGTTCGCCCGCGCTCCTAGCGGGCTTTTTTTCGTCTGCCATCCAGCACACCTTGCCGCTCCCCACCATATGCGCGACTCTGCCAGCAGATCCCTCGCCAAGGAGCGCTCGATGCCGCTGTTATCCCTGCCCTGCCCGCGCCTGACCCTTGCCATCCTCTCCCCCGATCAAGCCGAGCTCGAAAGCGCGTTCTACCAGCGCAACCTCCGCCACCTGGCGCCGTGGTCGCCCATCCGCACCACCGACTATTTCTCCACCGCCAACATCCGCCGTCGTCTGGAGATCCAGGCCAGTGCCTTCGAAGCAGGCCTGGCCATGCATTTCGCGCTGCTGTCGCCGGATCGTAAGCAGATGATCGGTGCGTGCAATTTCAGCGGGATTATTCGTGGGGCGTTTCAGGCGTGTTATCTGGGTTATCACATTGATGAGGCGCATCAGGGTCAGGGTTTGATGCAGGAGGGGCTGGAGGCGGGGATTGGTTATATGTTCGATGTGCAGAATCTGCATCGGATCATGGCCAATTACATTCCGGGCAATGAGCGCAGTGCGCGTTTGCTTGAGCGCTTGGGTTTTGAGCGCGAGGGGTATGCGAAGGCGTATCTGAATATCGCCGGGCGTTGGCAGGATCATGTGCTGACGGCGCTGGTCAATCCGGGGTTCGAGGCGCCGGATCAGCGCTGGTCGCGGCGCCTGGGTTGAGTTGCGCGAAATCTGTCCGACAAAAATCCTTTCAGCTCTCGGGTTTGCGGCCGATACAGACCTGCTAACACCCCTGCTGGCTCAAAAGAACAACAATCTTCCAGCTTAACTGACGACCAAGAAACCCAACGTTTCTGGAGGATTTGCATGAATAGCTGGTTCGGTAACATCAGCGTGAACATGAAACTCGGCCTGGGCTTCGGCCTGGTGCTGGCCCTGACCTGCGTTCTGGCGCTGACCGGCTGGACCAGCCTCGGCGGCCTGATCGACCGCAGCAACTGGATGAGCGACATCACCCAGCTCAACGCTGGCCTGACCAAACTGCGCGTGGTGCGCCTGCAATACATGCTGACCAACGGCGACGAAACCGCCGCGCAGAATGTGCAGACCACCCTGGAAAGCTTCGCCGCACAGCAACAGGCGTTGATCAGCAAATTCAAGAGTCCGGAGAACGTCAAACTGCTCAAGCAGCAGGCCGCGACCATCGCTGAATACCAGACCTCGCTGAACAAAATGCGCAACGCCTATCGCACCGGCAACAGTGCGCGCGACACCATGAGCGTCAACGCCCAGAACGCCTACAACCTGATCGAATCGATCAGCCAGCGTGTGCAGCAGTTGGAGTTGAGCGATCAGCGTTTCGAGCCGTTCCAAGCGGTTACTGCGGCCAAGGAAGCGTTCATCCTCGCGCGCTATGAAGTGCGTGGTTACACCGCGACCAGCAATGCCGAGACCGAGCAGAAAGCCGTCGGCCAGATCGACGCGGCCATCGCCAGCCTCAAGCCACTGAATGCGCAATTTGCCGCGACTCAGCAGGATGCCTTGCGCCAATTGGAAACCGCGCTGACCAGCTATCGCGGCGCGTTGATGGCGTACAAGAACGCCAACACCGAAGCCGTGCAGGCGCGTAAGGAAATGACCGATCAGGGCACCACCATCGTCGCCCTGAGCGAGCAGCTGTACCAGATCCAGCTTGATCGCCGTGATGCTGAAAGCGCTCAGGCGCGCACCTTCCAGTTGATCAGTACGTTGCTGGCGCTGCTGGTTGGCGTGATTGCTGCGGTGATCATCACCCGTCAGATCACCCGGCCGTTGCAGGAAACCCTGGCCGTGGTCGAGCGCATCGCCAGCGGCGACCTGACTCAGAACGTCACCGTCACCCGTCGCGACGAACTCGGCGTGTTGCAGCAAGGCATCGCGCGCATGGGCGTGACCCTGCGTGATTTGATCAGTGGCATCCGCGACGGCGTCACGCAGATTGCCAGCGCCGCCGAAGAGTTGTCGGCTGTAACCGAGCAGACCAGCGCCGGTGTGAACAGCCAGAAAGTCGAGACCGATCAGGTCGCCACTGCCATGCACGAAATGACTGCCACGGTGCAGGAAGTTGCGCGCAATGCTGAGGAAGCGTCGCAAGCTGCCGCTGCTGCGGACGGCGAGGCCCGTGAAGGCGACAAGGTGGTGAATGAGGCCATCGCACAGATCGAGCGTCTGGCCAGCGAAGTGGTGCGTTCGACCGAAGCGATGAGCGTGCTGCAACAGGAAAGCGACAAGATCGGCAGCGTCATGGACGTGATCAAGGCGGTCGCCGAACAGACCAACCTGCTCGCGCTCAACGCCGCGATCGAGGCGGCACGTGCCGGTGAAGCCGGGCGTGGTTTTGCCGTGGTGGCCGATGAGGTGCGTGGCTTGGCTCAACGCACGCAGAAATCCACCGAGGAAATCGAAGGTCTGGTCGCCGGTCTGCAGAACGGCACCCAGCAGGTTTCGGCAGTGATGAACAACAGCCGCGCGCTGACCGACAGCAGCGTCGCCCTGACGCGCAAGGCCGGCGCCTCGCTGGAAAACATCACCCGTACAGTGTCGAACATCCAGTCGATGAACCAGCAGATCGCCGCCGCTGCCGAACAGCAAAGCGCCGTGGCCGAAGAGATCAGCCGCAGCATCATCAACGTCCGCGACGTGTCCGAACAGACCGCAGCGGCGAGTGATGAGACGGCAGCGTCGAGTGTTGAACTGGCGCGGTTGGGTGGTCAGTTGCAGCAGATGGTCAGCCACTTCCGCGTTTGACGTTAGTCTTGCGCTGAAGCTGAAATCGAATCGCGGGCAAGCCCGCTCCCACAGGTTTTCGTGGTCGAGCACTGTTGATGTGTTCACCTCGATAACTGGGGGAGCGGGCTTGCCCGCGAT